>JAYVOI010000287.1:0-3564 GCA_043758005.1 Ilumatobacteraceae bacterium | reverse complement strand
CACGACGGGTACCTTCTTGGTCACGGTGATCGTGCGCCGCGAGGCGTTGTGGGACCGGGTGGGGATGCGAGTGCTCCACCGTTGGCCTGTCGCAGCAGGCTGATCGAAGCTGAGGGCAGCCTGGCGGGCAGGAACGTGCCGGTCGGGTGGTGAGCAGCCCTGACAACGACGGGAAGGGCCGGCACTACCGGACGGCCCGAGCCCGGCAAGCAAGGCAGGACGGTGTACGTGAGGAACCAACGTGAAAGCCCCTCAAGGGTGCAACCAGCCCCAAATCCGGTGGACATGGGCTGGGTTGTGATGCACGCCCGCACCCTGGTGTGGGTGACTCCGGGATCTGATGATCACTCAGGTCAGGAGGCCACGAGGAAAGCCTGCGGCGTACTCGTGGCGATGTCACAGGGGCAGAGTTGGGCGCCACGCCTGCTGACCGGTCCCACGATGAACGCGGGAACCTTTCGACGTCCTCCTGTTCGCTGGCCAACCGGGCCGGCGAGCGGGGAAGGTTCGTTGCCAGCTGATGGGTGTCGAAGGGGACGGAGCCCTCGTAGTAGTCCGAGGTCGGGAAAGCCGGCCACATGGCGAAGGAGGGCAGCGAGCTTGCAGACAGGAAACGGAATGTCAGGAGGTCGCCGGTGAACACCGACGCGCCGTGGCCGAGTTCCGACGAGGCCTACATACGGGTACTGAGGATCCAGATCAAGCTGCACCAGTGGGCAACCGCTGACCGGGCTCGCCGGTTCGATGATCTGTTCAACCTTGTTTGTGATCCTGCGTTCCTCGTGGTCGCGTGGGACCGGGTGCGAGGCAATCGGGGGGCAAGAACCGCCGGGGTTGATGGAGTGCAACCACGTTCCATCATCTTCGGGCGGGACGAGTTCCTGGCAGGGGTGCGAGACGATCTCAAGGCCTTGCGGTTCGAGCCCCAGATGGTGCGGCAAACGATGATCCCCAAAGCCGGCGGCAAGCTGCGGGCGTTGGGCATCCCAACCGCACGAGACCGGGTCGTGCAAGCGGCCCTGAAGCTGGTGCTCGAACCGATCTTCGAGGCGGACTTCCAGCCGTGTAGCTACGGCTTCCGTCCTCGGAGAAGGGCACACGACGCGATCGCCGAGATCCACTACCTGACCAGCCGCTCCTATGAGTGGGTGCTCGAGGGTGACATCAAGGCGTGCTTCGATGAGATCGACCACACCGCCCTCGTGGAACGGGTGCGTCACCGCGTCGGAGACAAGCGTGTCGTGGCGCTCGTCAAGGCGTTCCTGCGGGCTGGAGTCCTCGGTGAGGACGGCATCCGCAGGGACACGGTCACCGGCACGCCCCAAGGCGGCATCCTGTCACCGTTGTTGGCCAACATCGCCCTGTCCGTCCTCGATGAACACTTCGCTCGGGCATGGCAACAGATGGGCAACAACTCCGTGGCGCGGATCCGACGCCGACGCAAAGGACTGGCCACCTACCGACTCGTGCGCTACGCGGACGATTTCGTCGTTCTGGTTGCCGGCACCCGAGAACACGCCGAGGAACTACGTCGCGAGGTGGCCGAGGTCCTCGTTCCCGTCGGGTTACGCCTGTCGGAAACGAAGACCACCATCGCCCACATCGACGAGGGCTTCGACTTCCTTGGCTTCCGCATCCAGCGGCACCAGAAGCGAGGCACCACCAAGCGGTTCGTCTACACCTACCCGTCGAAGAAGGCGCTCGCGTCGATCATCGACAAGGTCCGGACGCTCACGCGCAGGTCATCTCATCCATCGCTCGCCCCTCTGCTGCGCCGACTCAACCCGGCGTTGCGGGGCTGGTGTGCCTACTTCCGTCACGGTGTCTCCGCCGCCACGTTCGGCTACCTGGCCCACTTCAGTTGGTCTCGGGTGCTGCGCTGGATCGGCAAACGACACCCTGGCACCACGAAGAAGGCGCTCCGTCGTCGTTTCTACCCGACGTGGAACCCGACCGACGACAACGTGACGATGTTCAACCCCGGCGCGGTCGCCATCACCCGCTACCGCTACCGAGGCCACCACATCGCCACGCCCTGGGCGAGCGCACCGGCACCGGCAGCATGACGCTGGGCTGAACTCGTGGAGAGCCGGATGCGGTGAAAGTCGCACGTCCGGTTCGGAGGGCGGGCCGGAGAAACCCACCAGCAGAAACGCTGGCAGGGCGCTCCGGTCCGACCCCTACCCTCTCTCGTAGTCGAGCGTCTTGGCAGACCCCCGACACCTACCAGAACGGCAGGAACCGGGGAGGGATCACCACCCCACTTCAACAGAACCCGGGACAACCTCGTAGAGGAGCGCGCGGACACGGAAGTGGCGGAACGTGCGGAACCCGAACGCGGCGCGCTTGATGCGTTTGGTGAGGTTGTTGATCGCTTCGGTCGGTCAGTTCGACAGGTGCGCCTGGTGCCAGGCGACGATCTGATCGCGCCACACCCGGATCGTGCCACCGAGCCGGCGGACTTCGGGCGGACACGACCTGTCAGCGAAGTCCACGATGATCTCATCGACCCACGCTCGGGCCGTCTCGACGTCGTGATGCTGGTAGGTCTCGCGGACCACTTCTTTGGCGTGCCAGGCCATCGTGACGTCGCCTGTCGGGTCGCCGGTGGCGAGCAACGCGAGGAGCTTCGCGGTGCTCTCCACGGTGTGGCGTTCGGCGGCCATCACGAGCTTGCGACGAACACGGAACAGAGGGTCGTCACGGCGACCGCGATGGCCGAGCGTCTGGTTCTGCACCCGGCGGCGGACCTCGTCGAGCATCGAGTTCGCGAGCTTGCTGACATGGAACGGGTCAGCACTGCACGGCGTGCGGGACCATCGTGTTGAACACCTTGCGATACGGGCCCGACATGTCCAACGTCGCCCACTTGATCGCCGCCAGCCACTCGGGCCCGCGGGCGGCAAACCAGACGCACGCCGGCCCGGCGTCTCGACCCTCCACGAGGTCCAACAAGCGCGGGTTGGCGACATCGACGATCGCGGTCGACCACGACGGCGTGTGGAACGGGCCGGCCGGTTGAACAACGTCTCATCCAACCCGACCGCCCTCGGTGTCCCGATCCGTGCCTGATCGTCATCGACGAGCGCTTCGCCATACGCGACCACAGCGTCGTTCACAGTGTGCCAATCACAGGCGAGTTCGCCCGCGACCTCGTTCACCGTTCGCCCGTGTCGACCGACCTGCTCGGTGACCCACCGACCCGCCCGATCGGTGAGCACCATCCGCGCCGCCGCGATCCGGGCGTCCTCGATCGTCCAGGACACCATCGCACACGCCGGGTTCGGGCACGACAACCGGACCTTGTGCCACACCAGCCGCGTGACCCGACCAAAGCACGGCAGATCGACCAAGGTCACCTTCGACCGGGCCTGCACCCAACCGGTGCGTTCGCACCCCAAACACGAGCGTGACAACCCCGGACCGTCGACCACCCCGAGCACCGTCACGGCCACGGCCACGGCCGGCCAACCAGCAACTCGCACATGCGAGTAGCGTCTGATTCCACGAGGGCTCACGATCTGATGGCGTAGGAACCTTCAGACTCGCAGAGCCCTCGTACCG
>JAYVOI010000286.1:0-18513 GCA_043758005.1 Ilumatobacteraceae bacterium | reverse complement strand
TAGTCATCCCTTTCAGGCCAGCCCGTTCGAGCTCGCGCCATGCCTGCTCGGACGGGCTCGGCGTTTTCCCGGGGTTAGATTTGCCGAATAGAAAGAACCGTCATGCTTGAGCAGCAACGCGATTACGTCTTGCACACCGTGGAAGAACGCGGGGTGCGGCTGATCCGGCTGTGGTTCACCGACGTGCTCGGCAGCTTGAAGAGCTTCGCCATCAGCCCCGCGGAGTTGGAGAACGCGCTGGAAGACGGCATGACGTTCGACGGGTCGTCGATCGACGGCTTCGGGCGCACGCTGGAGAGTGACGTGCTGGCCATGCCCGACGCCAACACCTTCGAGGTGCTGCCGTGGGGTGACAGCAAGGCGACCGAGGCACGGGTGTTCTGCGACATCCACAACCTCGACAACACCCCGTTCGAAGGCGACCCGCGCCAGGTGCTGCGGCGCAACCTGCAGGCAGCGCACGAGCGCGGCTACACGTTCTTCGTGGCGCCCGACATGGAGTTCTTCTACTTCTCCCCGCCGGAGAAGGGCCAGCCCCCGGTGCCGCTCGACGAGGGTGGGTTCTTCGACCTCACCACCACCGACGTGGCCGGCACGTTGCGCAAGCAGACCATCCGCACGTTGGAGACGATGAGCATCCCGGTGGAGTACAGCTTCCACGAAGATGCGCCCAGCCAGCACGAGATCGACCTGCGCCACACCGACGCGCTGACGATGGCCGACAGCATCATGACGTTCCGGCTGGTCGTGAAAGAGGTCGCCGCCAGCCAGGGTGTGCACGCCACGTTCATGCCCAAGCCGCTCGAGAACGTGCAGGGCAGCGGCATGCACGTGCACCTGTCGTTGTTCGACGGCGACGAGAACGCGTTCTACTCGCCCGACGACGCCTACAACCTGTCGCCGATCGCCAAGCAGTTCATGGCCGGGCTGTTGCGTCACGCCGCCGAGATCACGGCCATCACCAACCAGACGGTCAACAGCTACAAGCGGCTGGTGCCCGGGTTCGAGGCGCCGGTGCACGTCACCTGGGCGCGCAACAACCGCAGCGGGTTGGTGCGTGTGCCGATCGCCAAGCGTGGCAACCCCAGCGCGACACGGATCGAGTTCCGCTCGCCCGACCCGGCCTGCAACCCGTACCTGGCGTTCGCCGTCATGCTGGCCGCCGGCATGCGCGGCATCACCGAGGGCTACGAACTGCCACCCGAGGCCGACAGCAACCTGTTCGAGATGAGCGACGCCGAGCTCGGCAAGTTGGGCATCGACCTGGTGCCGCAGTCACTCAGCGACGCGCTGCGGGTGATGGAGCAGTCGTCGTTGGTGCATGAGGCGCTCGGCGAGCACATCTTCGAGTGGTTCCTGCGCAACAAGCGCAGCGAGTGGCGGGCGTACAAGACCCACGTCAGTGCCTTCGAGCACGACCGATACCTGCGGGTGCTGTAGAGGCCGGCGTGATGGAACAACTCGTCGTCTACCCCGAGCCGCCGCCACCCGATCTGGCGCGCACGCTCGACCTGGGCGGGTACCGCTGGAAGGCGGTGGCCACGCCGGAGGACGCTTCCACGCACGAGCCTGCCGCCGGTTGGGCCGGCGCGATCGTCGCCTGCGACGTCGACCCCGAGGGTGCCTGGGCCTTCTGCAGGGCACTGCGCAAGCGCGACGAGCCGACCCGGTTGCTGCTGCTGTTGACCGGCGCCCAACTCGGCGAGCTGGAGCTGCGCGACGATCTGTACGACGACTTCTGCCTCACCCCGTTCCACCCCGTCGAGGTCGAGGCCCGGCTTCGGCACCTGCTGTTCCAGGGCTTCGCCCAGGTGAAGAGCGAGACGGTCGAGTACAGCGGCCTGGCCTTGAACGTGGAGACGTACCAGGCCTCGATCGAGGGACGCCCGCTCGACCTCACGTACATGGAGTACGAGTTGTTGAAGTTCCTCGCCCAGAACCCCGGCAAGGTGTTCACCCGCGAGATCCTGCTGTCGAGGGTGTGGGGATACGAGTACTACGGCGGCGCCCGCACCGTCGACGTGCACATCCGCCGCCTGCGCGCCAAGCTCGGCGAAGAGCAGGCCAACCTCATCCAGACCGTGCGTTCCGTCGGCTACCGCTTCGGTCAGAGCAGGTGGGGTTCGTAGGGTCGTGATCGGCTTCTACCAGTAGGAGCACTCCACACATCCGACGCGTAAATGGGTCGCGCGGCCCATGTCGCATCGCGGACCGCAGGGTTACGCTCAACTCTCTTCTCATGAAGGGACGGGCAACATGAACCAGCGGGTCGAGGCGCGCATTGCTGCGCTCGAAAGTGAGCTCAAGAGCTTGAAGACATTGGTGGCCGGGGAGACCCAGACCGCCCCACCGACGTCGGATCGGCGCGGCATGATCAAACTCGTCGCGGCCTCGGCAGTCGGCGCCGTGACCGGCGCGGCACTGCTCGGCGCCCAGCCTGCTGCCGCTGCCGACGGCGGCTACCTCACGCTCGGCCAGATCAACGACGCGACCTCGCCGACGACTCTCAATGCCGTGGGCGCGAGCGCCTTCGTGCTCAACGGTGACGGTGGCTACGGGATCGAGTGTGACGGCGGTGTCGCCAACGCCCTGTTCAACGGCACTGGGGAGGACCCACTCACGCTGGCGTTGGGCGCGACCCTGGGCACGTTGTACGTCGACGGGACGGGCGATTGGTGGGCTGCCACCGTCACCGATCCGAGCAACCCCGCCTGGCGGAAGCTGGCCGGCGCACAATCGGCCGGGCAGCTCCACCTGCTCGACGCCCCGGTGCGCGTGTACGACTCACGGCCCGGGCTGGCTCCCGAGACCGTCGGGCCAAAGGCTCCGACGGCATCGAACAGCGCAGTCACGGTCGACACGAGGCAGAACAACAGCGGCGTGCCGACCACGGCCAACGCGGTGTTGATCAACCTCACGATCGCCGGACCCCAGGCCGGGGGCTTCGCCTCGGTGTGGCCGAGCGGGCCGTTCCCCGGCACGTCGAACATCAACTTCTCGCCGGGCCAGAACATCGCCACCAGTGCGGTCGTCGGCTGCGGCCCCGGCGCCAGCATCCAGGTCATGTCGAACACCGTGACCGACTTCCTGATCGACGTCAGCGGCTACTACCAGTAGCTCGACGTTCTAGCCCCCAATCGGAGCTGCTCACTCGAACTCTGTCGCTCCCAGGTCGCCCAGCGACCTCCCAGCGACAAAGCTCAGAGCGTTGATCCGACGTGGTCGCCGTGCTGAAGGAGGCCGACGAGCAAGGCATCTCGACGTTCGGCGGCACGTGGCACTCCGACTTCTCGTTCCTCGAGCAACCACCGAGCCTCACCCTGTTGTTTGCACTGGAGCTGCCCGGATCCTCGAGGGCTTGACCGACGAGCAACTCCGCCAGCCGGTGCTGCCGTCGGGCTGGACGTCCCTGGGGATGGTCAAACACCTCGCCTTGTCGGACGAGCACTACTGGTTCCGTTGCATCGTCGGCGGCGAGCCGTTGGGCTTTCTTGCCGACGTGCCCGACGTTGTCAACCCGGACTGGCATGTCGAGCCCGATGAGACACCAGAAGCCGTCTTCGATCTGTACCGCGATGAGATCCGCCACGCCGACGAGATCATCGCCGCTATTGACCCTGAGGGTTGGTGACCGGTGGCGCAGTAGTGGGTGGGACCTCGACGGTTGTGCCCGACAGGGCGGCAAGCTCCTCAGCGATGAGGCGCACGACCAGTGCGTCCAACGGCAGCTCCTCGTAGTCGGTCGCGGCGATGTCGGTCGACCCGCCGGTCGCCGCACCCAGGGCGCCGTACGAGAGGAACACGAACCGGGCACCGGTTCCCGCAGCGATCTCGCGGAACGTTGCTTCGGCCTGATCATCGGATTCCGACGACGCAATGGGGACCACCTTGATCCCACGCGAGATCGCGTCGACGATCGCCGCCGGGTAGGTGAGCGGCACCTGCCGGTCGATGTGGGGCGGTGCGTCAGCGACCAGGAACACCAGCTGCAACGTCGATGCCGGGTCACGCCACGCGGGCTCCGACAGCGCCGACGCCAGACCTTCCTCGAGCGCCTCAGGGTAGTCGCCGCCGCCCTCGGCCACCACGTCGTTCAACGCTGAGCGGAACGCCGCAACGTCGGAGGTGAAGTCGAAGGTCGATGTCAGGAACGTGTCGCCCTGGTCGCGATAGAGCGTCATCGCGAACCGCACGTCGGGCTTCGACTCGAAGCCCTCGACCTGGGCAGCGACTGCGTCAATGGTGTCTTTCAGACGAGTGATCTCGTCGCCCATCGACCCGGTCGCGTCGAGTAGGAACATCACATCGAGGGCAACCGGGTCGGGGCCACCGCCGGCGGCAGTCGCCTGGAGCGCGACGGTCGAGCCGGGCGCTCCGGTCGCCGACACATCGCCGGTGGTGAAGGTGAACTCGGTTGCCTGCAGGGCCTGCGTTGTTCCGTACAACGCAGGCAGGAACCGGGCGGTGCCGCCGGCGGTGGTGCGCAGGCTGGCGATCTCGGCGCCATCGGCCGTGACCGTCACCTGCGCGCCGGCCACCGGCAGTCCGCTGGTACCCGTGACCGTGACGACGATGCGCCCGGTTGGGTCGAAGTCGCGGGTCGCGATCCCCAGATCGTGAATGCGAGCCAGGTAGGTGAGGAAGTCGGCGAACTCGGCGTTGTCGTCGACCGAGCCGGCGCGCAACCCGGGCTGCTCGACCGGTTGGATCGGCTGGGGAGCGCCGCCATCGCCGCCAACGCCGGGAAGAATCGCCGCCGCATCAACCGCAGCCGCTGGTGCGGCGGTGCCTGCTGCGGCGCCCGAGTACATCTTCGTGCCGGCGTCGCTTTCAGATGCTGCGACCCAATCGGGTTCGCCGCCGATCCACCCACGCCCAGGGTCGCCCCTCGCGGTTCCGATGGTCGGGGTCGGCGGGTCAGCAAGCGGCGTGACGTTCGAGCCGCAACCGGCGAGGAGCACGACGACGGAGACCGACGTGATTGCAATGCGTGATGTGAACATGTGACGTTCGACTCGCCACCACCCGCGAAAGTTCCGCGATCTACGTCAGCGCAGCCGAGACCAGATCAGCAAAGACCAATGTGCCCTCCTCGTTGGGGTGGATGTGGTCGGTGCGCAGGATCTTCTCCTTCGGGTCCGATGCCAGATCGAACCACGATTGCACGACCGTGTTCCCCCGAGCGGCAGCCCGGTCGCGGAGCACCAGGTTGAACATCTTGGTGCCGGCAAGCTGGTTGGGGTTGTACACGTCGACCCACACGATGGGCACATCAGCCTCGGGCATCGACATCATCTGATCGATCAGCGCGGCGTAGTCGTCCGCCTTGTCGTACTTGCCAACATCGTTGGTGCCCATCGCGATGGCCCACACGTCGGGCGACACGCCCTCGGAGATCATCGTGAACAACGTCTTCACACCCGACAACGGCTGGCCCTTACCGTCGCCGACCGCGATTCGCCGGCTGACCTCGGCCTCGATGGTGATGTCGGTGTAGCCACGACCTTCGAGGACCGCCGTCAGCGACTTCGACGACGCCTTGGTGATCGAGTCGCCGACCATGGCGAACTTGGTACGCGCGGTCTCGGCCGCCGGCAACTGCCCGACCCCTGCCGGCGACGCGGGAGCGTCGGGCGCACCGGCCTTGTTCGACGCCGACGAATGCACCCCATTGTCTCCGCACGCGGCCAGCACGGCAAGCAGGCCGGTCGACGCACCGGCGCGCAAGAGGCCTCGACGACTGATCCGCATCCCGACATTCTGGCTGATCAGCCACCGAGAACGACGTCAACCGCGTCACACGACCAACGGCGTCAATCGACGAGTCGTTGGATTCGAGCAGCGTGCCGGGCGTGTGAGCGAAGGACGCTGTCGAGATCCGGATGCACGATGGCGCCGTCGCGCACGACGAAACGTCCGGCGACGATCGTGTGCCACGCCGACACCGGGCCGCACCGCAGCCAGGCCTCGACCGGGTCGGCCAACGCCCCGGCGAAGGCCGGGCCCGTCAGGCGCCACACCGCGAGGTCGGCGACGGCGCCGGGCTCGATCACGCCGATCTCGCCGGCGCGCCCCAGGCACGCGGCGCCGCCGAGCGTCGCGCATTCCAGGGCCATGCGCGCCGTGCCCGCCTGCGCCCCGTCGCGCAGCTTGGCCAGCAACATCGCCTGGCGGGCCTCCATCCACAGCGATGCGCTGTCGGCCGACGACGATCCGTCGACGCCAAGACCCACGGGCACCCCGGCGTCTCGCAGCGACACGACCGGGGCGATGCCAGACGACAGGATCAGGTTGCTGCTCGGGCAATGGGCCACACCGACGCCGGCATCGCCGAGCCGAGCGATCTCGTGCTCGTCGGGCATCACGCAGTGGGCCACCCAGGTGCGATCGGTGCTCCAGCCGGTCCGCTCGAGGTACTCCATCGGGCGGCACCCGAACTGGCTCAGTGAGAACGCGTCGTCCTCTGCGTTCTCGGCGAAGTGGGTGTGCAGGCGCACATCGAGCCGCGCCGCCATCTCGGCGGTGCGTACCATCAACGATTCGGTGACGCTGAACGGGCTGCACGGCGCCAAGGCGATCCGCAGCATCGAGGCAGGAGATCGATCGTGGTGGCGGGCGACCGCGTCCTCACACGCGGCCAGGATCTCGTCGTCGTCGGCAACGACATCGTCGGGCGGGAGGCCGCCGTCCTTCTCGCTCAGCGACATCGAACCGCGGGTCGGATGGAAGCGCACGCCCAATTCGGTCGCTGCGGCGATCTCGGCGGCCAGCAGATCGCCGGCGTTGCGCGGGTGCAGGTAGAGGTGGTCGCTCGAGGTCGTGCAGCCGCTGAGCGCCAGCTCGGCGAGACCCACGAATGCACTGGCGTACACGGCCTCCTCGTCGATCGCCCGCCACAACGGATACAACGATTGCAGCCAGCCGAACAGTGGCTTGTCGGTCATCGGCGGGTAGGCGCGGGTCAGGTTCTGGAACAGGTGATGGTGGGTGTTGACCAAGCCGGGCGTCACGAGACATTCGCCGGCGTCGACCGTCTCGGTTGCCGTCGGTTCGGCGTCGGAGGCCGCCCCCACTGCGGTGATCTGGCCGGCCTCGATCGCGACCCACCCGCCGACGAGCTCGCGACGATCGACATCGAGGGTCGCCACCAACCGCGCATTGCGGATCAGCAGGTCGGTCACGACTCAGGCCAATGAATCGACGATGATGCGAATGTCGTCGACGGAGGTGAGCGGGTTGATGATGCACAACCGAAGCAGCACCTCTCCGTTCCACGAGGTGGGCGTGACGAACGCCGTGCCCTCATCGAGCAGCCGATCGCTCCACGCCTGGTAGTCGTCGGCGGTCCAGCCCGTGCGGCGGAACAGCAAGATGCTGAGCTCGGGCTCCATGATCAGTTCGAGATGCGCGGCGTCGTCGATCAACCGGGCACCTTGACGGGTGACGTCGAGTGCGGTCTCGATCGCATCGCGGTACGCCTCGGTGCCATGGGTCGCCAGGCTGTACCAGAACGGCAGGCCCCGTGCCCGACGCGACAGGTGATGGGCGAAGTCACTGGGGTTCCATTCGTGACCGGTGTGGTCCTCCCCGCCGTGCAACACGTCGAGGTACTCGGCGTGCTGGGTGTGCGCAGCCCGCGCGCCGGTGGGGTCGCGGTACACCAGCGCGCAGCAGTCGAACGGGGCGAACAGCCACTTGTGCGGATCGACGATGAAGCTGTCGGCGTGCTCGATGCCGCGATAGCGATCGCGCACGCTGGGCGCGGCCAACCCTGCACCGCCGTACGCACCGTCGACGTGGAGCCACACATCGGTCTCCGCGCAGACCTCGGCGACGCCGGCGAGATCGTCGATCACACCCGCGTTGGTCGTTCCCGCCGTCGCCACGATCGCGAAGAGCCGGTCGCGATCATCGGTCGAGAGGCCGGCGATGGTTTCACGCAACGCCGCGCCCCAGAGCCGGCCCTGTTCGTCGGCGGGGACCAGCCCGATGTCGGCATCCATCGCTCTCGCCGCCGAGGCCACGCTGGAGTGCGCGCCGCGCCCGGCCAGCAACAGGCCACGGGTCCGATCGAGCGCCCCACCGGCTCGGTGACGCCATCGGAAGCGAGCAGCGATCAGCGCGCTCAGGTTGCCGGCGGTACCGCCGGTGACGAACACGCCTCCGGCCGATTCGGGAAGCCCGACCAGGTCGGAGATGTACCGCAACGCCTCGTTTTCGGCGTACACCGCGCCGCCGCCCTCCAGCCAAGAACCGCCGTAGATGCTCGACGCCCCCACAACCAGGTCGAACAGGATCGCCGCCTCGGTGGGCGCCGCCGGCACGAACGACAAGAACCGCGGATGGTCGATCGAGATGTTGGCCGGGCCCAGCACGTCGGCGAAGATGCGCAAGGCCTCGAGCCCGCCGATTCCCTTGGCGGTCACCGTCTTGCCGGCCATGGCACGCAGCTCGGCCGCGGGGCGGGTCTTGTCGAGCGGTGGAGGATCCATCCGCATCCGCTCGACCGCATAGCGCACGACGGCTTGCGTCAACACCTCGGTCGACCGATCGTGGTGATGCATGATCACACGTTGAGATCGATGAGCTCACTGCCCTCGTAGCGCACCTCGGCGTCGCGGTTCAACACGACCCCGAGCACCACTGCAATGGCCGCACTTCCCAAGCACACGAGCACCGGAAGCAGCACGAGCACGAAGAGGATCGCGACGGCGCCAGGCACGGGGTCACCCTACTGGCTTGTATGCCCAGGCCTCAATCTCCACCGCAGCACCCGCCGGCAGTGCGGCAACACCAATGGTGCTGCGCGCCGGGCGGTGGGTGCCGAAGCCGGCGACGTAGGCGTCGTTGAACGTCGTGAACGTGTCCATGTCGGTCAAGAAGCACAGCGTCTTGGCGATGTCGGAAAGATCGGCGCCCATGCTGGCCAACTGCGCCTGCAGGTTCTCCACGGCCTTGGCCGTCTGGGTGGCAACGCCCCCGCTGACGAGGGCGCCATCCTGCAAGCCGAGTTGACCACTGACGATGATCCAATCGCCGGCTCGAACGACAGGGGTGTAGGGGCCGAGGGGTTTGCTCATGTGGGCATCGTACGCGCGACTTCTCCATCGAAGTCGCAACTCCTACACTGGCGACGATGTCGATCTCGCGCCGCCACCTCCTTGCCGGCGCTGGTGCGCTGCTGGCTGTCGCCGCGTGTGGCGACGACTCGTCCAAGGGCTCAGACGGCTCGGGCGACTCCGGTCAAGGTGCTGCCACCGGCGGGTCCGGTGGGCCCGAGCCGACCAACGACCCCGGCACGACCGGTTTCACCATCGCTCAGCGGTATCCCAGCAACACGTTCGTGCCGGGAAAGATCCGCCTGCCGATCTCGATCGCCAACAAGAACAGCCTGCTCTCGACCGGCCCGGCGCAGCTGACCGGACGAGTGCTCGACAGCAACGACAAGCAGATCGCCACGATCAGCGCGCCGATCCACTCGACCGATCTGGTCATCCCGTACTGGGCGTTCAACGTCGACATCGCCGAGCCGGGCGCGTACACCATGCGCCTCGATGGCGACGACGGCTTCGGCGCGGCGTTCCTCGTCACCGATCCTGCGCAAGTGACGGTGCCCTACATCGGGTCGTTGCTGCCGCCGTTCGAAACGCCGACCGTCGACAACCACCGTGGCGTCGAGCCGTACTGCACGCTCACGCCGAAACCGTGCCCGCTTCACGACCAGACGCTCACGCAGGCCTTGGCCTCGGGAAAGCCCGTTGCCTACATGATCGGCACGCCGGCCCACTGCCAGACCGGCACGTGTGCGCCGGCGTTGGAGTTCCTCGTCAAGTCCCACGCCCGGCTCGGCGATGCGGTGGCGATGGTGCACGCCGACGTCTACTCGGACGACGCGGCAACCACGATCGCGCCGGCCGTCAACGCGCTCGGGCTGGAATACGAGCCCGTGCTCTACCTCAGCAAGAACGGCATCGTCGTCGATCGGATCGACGTGATCTGGGATCAGAGCGAACTCGACGAGCATCTCGCCGCGTTCCTGGCCTGAACAGGGCCCCGGAGGCCCCGGGTTTCAGCTGAAGCTGGACCCGCAGCCGCACGTGCGGCTTGCATTCGGGTTGTTGATCGAGAACCCGGCCTGGTTGAGCCCGTCCTTGTAGTCGAGCGTGGCGCCTTGCAACATCTGCGCCGAGGCCGAGTCGACCACGACATTGACGGCCGCACCGGGATTCCCGAACGTGGCCTTCTCGTCGTCGGCAGCGACATCGCCGTCGAAGAACATCTCGTACGAGAATCCACTGCACCCGCCGGGGCGCACGGCAACGCGCAGTGCCAGGCCCAAGTCGCCTTCGGCCTCGAGCAGTTCCTTGACCTTGACGGCAGCGGTATCGGTGAGGGTGATCACGGTGTTGGCTCCTCCTGCGGTTGGCAAGTCATTGTAACGACCTGCAACCGTAGAATCGATGCTGTGATTCCCAGCCCGCCCGATGTCGAGACGGTGACGCAACTGCTGCGATCGGTGATCGACCCCGAACTCGGCGCCGACATCGTCACGCTGGGCATGGTTCCACGGGTCGAGGTCAGCCCCGATGGCGTCGTCACGGTCGGCGTGAAGCTGACGATCGGCGGCTGCCCGTTGCGGGCCCAGATCAAAAAAGACGTCGAGACCAGGGTCGCAGTGCACCCCGGCGTCACCAAGGTCACGATCGACTGGGGCGAGATGACCAGCGAAGAGCGCTCCGAGGTGATGACCAAGGCTCGCTGGAACGCCCGCGAGAACGCGCCGAACACCGAAGTCTCGGCGTCGACACGGATCCTGGCCATCGCCAGCGGCAAAGGCGGGGTCGGCAAGTCGTCGGTCACCGTCAACCTGGCGGCGGCGATCGCCGGTGAGGGTTTCACCGTCGGCGTGCTCGACGCCGACATCTGGGGATTCTCGGTGCCACGCCTGCTGGGCATCGACGACCGACTGGAGGCCGAAGCGGTCGACGGACGCGACAAGCCGATGATCATGCCGCGCACGCTGCCCGTGGGCCGCGGCATGTTGAAGGTCGTCAGCACCGGGTTCATGGTCGAAGAAGACACCGCCTTGATGTGGCGAGGGTTGATGCTCAACAAGGCCGTCGAGCAGTTCTTGCGCGACGTGCACTGGGGTGACCTCGACTACCTGTTCATCGACATGCCGCCCGGTACGGGCGACGTGCAGATGGGTCTGGCGCGGATGCTGCCGCGCACTGATCTGCTGATCGTCACGACCCCCGCGATCGCGGCACAGAAGGTCGCCGCACGCGCAGCCGACATGGCACGGCGAAGCTTTCTGCGGGTGTGCGGTGTGATCGAGAACATGTCGTCGTTCACGTGCGAGCACGGCGTCGAGTATCCGCTGTTCGGCGTCGGCGGCGGCCAGGCGCTCGCCGACGAGGTCGGGGTGCAGCTGTTGGGTCAGGTTCCACTGGAGCCCGCAGTTGCCGCTGGAGGCGATTCCGGCCGCCCGGTGGCGATCGATGGCACCGGCTTGGCGGCCGCCGAGTTCCGGGCGATTGCCCGCAAGATCATCGACGAGGTCGCACCGCCGGTCAACATGGCTGGCTGCTCGGCTCGCATGTTGTCGCTGGTTGCTGCGGCGCTCGACGCTGCCGATCAGTCGAAGTCGGCCTAGTCCTCGTCGGCCACGTCGCTCAGCTGGTTGAAGTCGGCGTCGCCGGGAAGCGACACACCACGGATCCGGCCCTGCGCATCGCGACGGAGCCTGGGCATGATCGGCTCGGGCCGGCCGAGCAGCCTGGCTGCCTCCATTGCTGATGCGGTGTCGGCGTGAGCGGCGAGGAACTCGAGGTTCTTGATGGTTGGCGGCATCATCGTCAACTCGCCGGCCGCCTGGCGCTGGAGTGCGTCGCGTGGGCCGACCCACTCGCTGGCGATGGTCTCGTTGTCGTCGTGGCGCGACGACTGGCCGGGAGGTGCGGCAGCGACGAAGAAGCGGGTGTCGAAACGACGGGCCGACTCGCCGACTGGCGTGATCCAGTGGCTGATCCACACCAGATCGTCGACGGCCGGCACCAGTCGGTGCTCCTCGCACAGGGCCCGAAGATCCACATCGCCGTCGTGGACGGCGTGCCTGTGGGCCAGGGCCGCATGGCCGTCGGTGACCATCGCACCGTGCTCGTCGGTTGCCAGCAGCACGCCGGCTTCCTCGTAGCACTCTCGGATCGCGGCGATTGCGTAGCCAACGTCGCCGTCGCCGTCGGCGGCGTCGACTTTCCCGCCGGGGAAGACGTACATTCCGCTGGCGAACGCGGCCGATTTGGTGCGTCGCAGCATGAAGACCTCGATGCCTTCGGCGCTGTCCACATCGCGCAACAACATGACGGTCGCGGCCGGTTTGGCGGGCATCGGAAGATCGGCCATTGCGGGCGACGGTAACGCGTTGCGTAGTCTTGCGGCGGTGTTGGTTTGGATGGATCTCGAGATGACCGGGCTGGAGCCTGCCCGGCACGTGATCGTCGAAATTGCCACGTTGATCACCGACGACGACCTCAACATCATCGCCGAAGGTCCGGACCTCGTCGTGCACCAGGATGATGCGGCGCTTGCGGAGATGGATCCGGTGGTTGTCGACATGCACACTCGCAGTGGGCTGCTCGACGCGATTCGCACGTCGACGATGTCGCTGGCCGATGCGGGAGCGCAGACGTTGGAGTTCATCAAGACGCACGTCACCGAGGCCCGACGGGTTCCGCTCTGCGGCAACTCGATCGGGATGGATCGTCGGTTCCTCGCCGCGTACCTGCCCGAGATCGAGGAGTACCTCCACTACCGCAGCGTGGATGTCAGCACGGTCAAGGAACTGGTCAAGCGTTGGTATCCGGCGCTGAACAGCAGCCGGCCACGCAAGGCCGGTTCGCACCGTGCACTCGACGACGTGATGGAGAGCGTGTCGGAGATGAAGTTCTACCGCGAGCACGTGTTCGTGCACGACATCGCACCCGCCGGCCCGGCTACGGAGAGTTCGCCCGGATCCAGCTGAGCGCGCTGGCGGCATGAACACGCTGCTCGTCCACATCGTCGAGCAGTGACCGCAGGCGAGCGAGTTCGTTCGATGCACTGATGCCGTAGCGCAGCGGGTTGCTGTCGGCCACGGACGTGCACGTGCGACACGCTCGCGAGTGAAATGGGGTGAAGTGTTGACCGGCGATAGGTCGTGTCAACAACCCGCACAGCGTTTCGCGGCGCCGACCTTCGGGGCGCGCGCTGGTTCGTAGCGCGTGGGTCTTGCCGAACGGAGCGATCGAGCCGCCGCGCTCATAGCCGGTGCCGGACCACACGTCGCCGGCCACCTGGCCGGGCAAGGGTCGTACGGTGCGCTGATGCTCGAACCCGTGACGGTGTTCGTACGCACGTTGACGGCAGGCGTGGTTGCAATAGAGGCGGGGACGGCCCGGGCGGCAGGCGATCGGGAATTCGGTGGCACACCATGAACAGGGGCGATGCGTCGGGCGGGTTTCGGCGATTCGAAGCATGGTGGTCGTTCTACTCCGGGGGTGTAACACGGGCTGAAATCACACCGCACCAACCCCCTGGACGACGTCACGCCGACCCGCGCCATCGCTGGTGTCACATGGAGAACTCGCGGTGAGTCCGGTCCCTGACGATCCGAGCTGCTCCCCTTTCCGCACTCGCCCCGATTCGGCCTCGTCTCCCGGCGCCCGGTCCCGTCTCGCGCCCAGCCCCAGCCCCGGCGTTGTCTGCGGGCGCTGTCTGCGGGCGCTGTCTGCGGGCGCTGGCTCTCGGCCCCATCCCCGAGCCCCCTCTCTTGCCCTTCGGCGCCCGAGGCCTCCTGAATCGTCCGTGACGGAATGACTCCCGAGCTTGGGCCCAGGTCGCTCCCGAATCGTCCGTGACGAAACTTACGCTCGCCCGACCGGCCAGCCGCCTCGTGAATCGTCTGTGACGGAATGCGCCGACGGGTTTCGTCACGGACGATTCACGACGGACCAAACCGGGCAGACCGACGACGGTTTCGTCACGGACGATTCACGAGGCGCCGAACCGGGCAGACCGACGACGCGCCTGGGCCGCACCAGATCGCGACCAGACCGCCCCGGCCGGGCCGGCCATGAAGGGACGGGGGGATTGCCTGGCTTTCGGATTCAGACAGGGTGGAGATCCGCCGGCCCGACGGAGCGACGGAGACGGCTGATTCGAAAGGCGACGGAGCAGCGGGCATCTTCGTCGACCAGCCAGCCGGTATGGCCGCCGTCGCTCCCGTCCGTCCCGCCGACGCTCACTCGGACGCCTCGATCGATGGAGGACCGGTATTCGACCTCGACCCGCAGCGGGGCGCGGAGATCTCGCCGGCGGGCCAACACGTCCTCGACGAGAACGAACGCGATTGCGTTGTTGACGTGGTCCATCACGTCGAAGTCGGTGAATCGCACGGGCCACGAGGTGAGGGGCAGTTCGGGCGACGGGGGGTCGAGGACCAACCGTGAGGAGATCGATCGGCCCGCAGTGCTCGGCACAAACGTTTGTGCGAAGACCCGGGATGGAGGCGTGGGCCGCAGCGTGTCGGGATCGAGATGCACCCACAGCGTCGCCGAGCTGATCGACCCACCGCTGCCCCCGGCGCCGCGGATGTCCACCCGGCGTTCCGCCCACCGCGACCCGATCCCCGAGCACCAGGTGACCATGTCGAGCGGCTGGAGATAGGTCGGGAACTCGTGCACATCGACAACCGTTCGTCGAACGACCCACGTCATCTGGGCGAGACCCGCATCGCGCGTGTCATCGTCGGACAGGTCCTGCAAGTACCGAGCCGTGGCGTCGAGCCGGAGCCGGCCCCCGGGCGAGCAATCGCCAAGCCGCACACGGCGAGATCCGGTGAACGTCCGCCCCTCCGAAGTGCCCCCCACCATCTCGAACATTGGTGTGACATTAAATGAGTTGACGCAGGCACCAAGTTCTGATTGCCTATGTCTCGACTCGCCACATCTGTGTCGAGTCGACGAACTACGGAAGGTCTGGAAGAGCATGAGCATGACGTTCGCACCGCAAGCAGCCTTGGTGGCTGTTGACGCGCGCCCGTCCAGCGGGCTCGTCCACGGCTACCAGTGGCGTTCAGCAGCCTCGTGCGACATGAATACCAATTTCATGACGGAGACCGCTATCAAGCGCCCAGCCCGACGCCTCGGGAAGCAACCGACGTAACACAACTACGTCGAGAGCATCCGCTCCAAGGCCGTCGGGATTCGATCCCGGCGGCCTTTCCGCTTTTTCCACCGCCTTCCCACTCGTCCGAGAGGAACCACCGAAATGTACGCAATCGACATCAACCGACACATCGACATCGACATCGAGTTCGCCGAACTGGTCGAGCCGGTCGCCGTGCGCGCCCCCAAGCCGCGCTGCGCCGACGGGCACGGCACCCTGACCCACCTGTTCTTCTCGGACACCCCGATCGACATCGGCCGGGCCAAGGCCATCTGCAGCAAGTGCTCACTCGCGCCAGATTGCACGGCCGGAGCGATCGAGCGAGCGGAGCCCTGGGGCGTGTGGGGTGGCGAGCTGATCGAGAACGGTCGGATCGTGGTCAACAAGCGACCGCGTGGCCGACCGCCCAAGAACCCCCGCCCGGTGCTGGTGATCGACGAGGTGCCCATCCCCCCGCACCTCGTCGCCTGACGGGCCGATCGCCGGTCGGGGGCAACGCCTCGCGCGACCCCCTGACTGGATTCCGGCGCCCCCTGCCATCGAGCTCCCCCACGATGGCAGGGGGTGGTCCCCGGATGGCCTTGTGCCCGCGCCATCGGTAACCTTCGGCCGATGAGCATCAACAAGCGACTGCTTTTCGGCTCGTTGGCGGTCGCAGCAGTCGTCGTCGTTGCGGTCGCCGTCGTTGCCGCGACCCGGGATGATTCGAACACCGCCGGCGGCGAGGACGTCACCTTGACGTCGGGCAACGATCTTGCGCCATCCATCGGCACCAATGCCGCCGTCACCGGTCGAACGCTCCCCCACGTCGACATCCAAACCCTGGCCGGCGACAACTTCGCAACGGCTGATCTGGTCGGGCGGCCGCTGGTCGTCAACTTCTGGTACTCCACCTGCGCCCCCTGCAAGCGTGAACTCCCGGCGTTTGCCGCCGTGCAGGCCAAGTTCGGCGATCAGATTCGCTTCGTCGGCGTCGACACCTTTCCACCGTCGGACAAGGAGGAGGCCTTCGCCCGTGATCGGGGGGTGAAGTACGAGTTGTTCTACGACCCGAACGGCGAGCTGACGACCGCCGTCGGGATTGCCAACGCGCCCCAGACCCTGTTCATCGACGCCCATGGGACGATCCTCGAACAGACCGGCGAGTTGACCGCCGACAAGTTGGAAGCGCTGATCAGGACCAAGTTGCTGTGATCGCCCTCGACGGTCGATTGGCGATCTCGTTCACCGCCGGGCTGCTGGCAGCGATCAATCCCTGCGGGTTCGTGCTGCTGCCGACCTACCTCGTGTACTTCCTCGGCATGGAGAACCTCCGGCCCGGGGCGGAGCGGGCCTCCGTGTTGCGGGCCCTGAAGGTCAGCATCGCGGTGTCCGCCGGATTCATGACCATCTTCGTGGTGATCGGCGCGGCGACGAAGCTGTCGACGAACTGGCTGGTCGAAAAGGCGCAATGGCTCTCCCTGGCGATCGGCGTCGGTCTGGTCGCGCTGGGCATCGCCATGCTGTTCGGGTATCGCCTGCCGTTCACGACTCCCAAGCTCGACGTCGGTGAACGCGACCGCAGCGTGCGATCGATGTACGTGTTCGGCATCGCCTACGCGGTGGCCTCGATGGGTTGCACGATCCCGACATTCACCGGTGTCGTGCTCGGCAGCTTCAGCACGAATGGGTTGGCGACTGGCATCGCCGCGATCGCGCTCTACGGCATCGGCATGGCCCTGATCGTGACCGGGCTGACCGTCACGCTGGCGTTCGCCAACACTGCCCTGCTGAAAGTGCTCCGTCGCGGCATGGCCTGGTTCGAGCAGTTCGCCGGCGTGCTGCTGATCCTCACCGGCATGTACCTGTGTTGGTATTGGTACAGCTTCATCACCGATGCCACGGAAGGACCCGTCCTCGCCAAGGCGACGAGCTGGAACGACAGGCTGGCGAACTTCGTGCAGGACCACCAGACGCCCGTCGTGTGGATCGGCGTGATCGTGATCGTTGCCGCTGTGGTGACCGCGTTGACGATGCAACGCAACGAGCCGACGTCATGACCGACCCGTTCGCCGAGCTCTTGGCGATGGACGGCGTGCAAGAGGTCTGCGAGCTGCGCAGCCGTATCGGGTTCATGGCCTACCACGGCGGTTCGCTGGAGGAGCAGACCGACGTGATCGCGTCACGCGCCGCCGAACGCAGCGGCGCCAGCTACTACGCCGTGCTGCAACCCGACGACCTGCAGTGGCACATCCCGTCGCACAAGGTCAGCCCGCGGTCGTCACCGCAGCTGCAGAGCTTCATCGATCACGTCGCCATCGTGATCACGATCCACGGCTTCGGCCGCCGCGATCACTTCACCTCGGTGCTGCTCGGTGGCCAGAATCGCAATCTGGCCGACCACGTCGCCCGGCATCTCACGCCACGCCTCCCCGATTACGAGATCGTGACCGAGCTCGACCGCATCCCGAAAGACCTCCGCGGCCTGCATCCCGACAACCCCGTCAACCTGCCGAGCGAGCAGGGCGTGCAGATCGAGCTGCCGCCGCGCATTCGTGGATCGAGCCCGATCTGGGCCGACTGGGATCGCACCGAGATGGTGCCGCCGATGGCGTCGTTGATCGATGGGTTGGTCGACGCCGCGGCGCTCTGGGCTACGGAGCCAACCGCTCGATGACCCAACCGCCGTCGACTGGCAGGTAGCGGACCCGGTCGTGGAGCCGGCTCGGACGGCCCTGCCAGAACTCGAACATCACCGGGCGAAGCAGCCAACCACCCCAGTACGCAGGCCGCGGGATCACCTCCACGTCGGCGAACGTCCGCTCGAACTGAACGACGCGATCTTCGAGCGATGCGCGGTCGGGCAACACCCGAGACTGCGGCGACGACCACGCCCCGATCTGCGAGGCCCGCGGCCGCGAGCCGTAGTACTCGTCGCTCTCGGCGTCGGGCAACCGTTCGGCGACGCCGACCACCCGCACCTGACGATGCAGTTGCAGCCAGGTGAACAGCATCGCCGCCCGCGGCTCGGCAGCGAGTTGATCGCTCTTGTCGGATTCGTAGTTCGTGAAGAACGAGAACCCACGTTCGTCTGCGCCACGCGCCAGCAGATACCGCGACTGCGGGCAACCCGTGCCATCGACCGTCGACAAGACGAACGCATTCGGCTCGACGCACCCGGCCAGCGAGGCCTGGTCGTACCACTGCTGCCACTGCACCACCGGGTCGTGGTCGACGTCACCGACATCGAGACCCGCCGTCTCGTAGTCAGCGCGGCGTGATGCCAGGTCGCTCATCGCTCATCACTCATCGCCCGGTGATCCGCTC
>JAYVOI010000285.1:0-18627 GCA_043758005.1 Ilumatobacteraceae bacterium | reverse complement strand
GCCGTCACGATGGCGGGCATGGCAAAAGAAGACAGGTCAGTCCTGGGTTGGTTCGCATTCGTCGTCTCGGTCACCGCGTTGGCCCTGGCAATGTTCGGATTGCGAGATGGGTCGGCGTCCGGCGCATCGGAGTCCGGAGGTGCGGCGTCCGCCGCGGCAACCGCCGAGGTGACCGTGTCGGAGTTCCGGTTCAGCCCGCTGATGGTCATGCTGCCGGTAGAGGGCGGGACGATCAACATCAGCAACACGGGGAGTGCCGTTCACACCTTCTCGGTGCCCGAGCTCGGCCTGAAGTCCGGTGACATCAACCCCGGCGCCACGGCTCAGGTCAAGGTCGGGCCAGTCGCCGCCGGCACCTACAGCGTGCTGTGCGAGATCGCCGGCCACGCCGCCAACGGGATGACCGCTTCGTTGATGATCGGCGGCGACGCCGGCGCGGCGGCCGCACCTCCGACCACGATGGGCTGGGAGCAGATGGACGCCATGATGGCCGACGTCGCCTCGCAGTTCCCTGCCAAGACCGAAGGACACGGCGGCGACCGCCTGGAGGCCAAGGTGCTGGCCGACGGTACCAAGGAGTTCGACCTCGAAGCCAAGATCGTGAAGTGGGAAGTCGCGCCGGGCAAGCTGGTCGACGCGTGGACGTACAACGGGGTCGTGCCGGCGCCGGAGATCCACGTCACCAGCGGCGACAAGGTCCGCATCGTGTTGAAGAACAGCCTGCCCGAGTCGACCTCGATGCACTTGCACGGCATCCAGGTCCCGAACTCGATGGACGGCGTCGATCCCTATACCCAGCCCCCCATCAAGCCCGGTGACAGCTTCACGTACGAGTTCGTCGCCAAGGGACCGGCCGTGGGCATCTACCACTCCCACCACGACGCCCAGCTCCAGGTCCCCAACGGGTTGTTCGGCGCATTCACCATCGATGACATGCCCATCCCACAGAAGATGATCGACAAGGGCTTCACCAAGGTCGACAAGACCGTGAACATGGTCTTGAACGATGCCGGCACGATCGGTCTGAGCCTGAACGGCAAGAGCTTCCCGGCCACCGAGCCGACGACGTTGCGTGTCGGCCAGGTCCTCGAGGTCAACTACCTCAACGAGGGCCTGATGGCGCACCCGATGCACCTGCACCAGCCCGTCGGTTGGATCATCGCCAAGGATGGGGTGCCGCTCGACGAGCCGATGCCCGGCGACACCATCCTCGTCGCTCCCGGCGAGCGGTACACGGTGTTGTACCGTGCCGAGGCCGCAGGCGTCTGGGCTTGGCACTGTCACATCTTGAACCACGCAGAGGG
This sequence comes from Ilumatobacteraceae bacterium, assembly GCA_043758005.1. Lineage (GTDB taxonomy): Bacteria > Actinomycetota > Acidimicrobiia > Acidimicrobiales > Ilumatobacteraceae > JAENVT01. The sequence continues at coordinate 17,323 of JAYVOI010000285.1, read as the reverse complement.
CCCGACCGGAATGTTCGGAATGGTGACCGCCCTGATCGTCGAGGAGTAAACGCATGAGCGAACCGCAGCGCGCTGACCTACCCACGTGGGAGTGCTATGACCTGGTCAATGCGTGCTCGGTCGGGCGCCTGTGCTTTCTCGACGGTGACACACCGATCGCCTACCCGGTCAGTTTCAAACTGCACCGCGCCGACGAGGGCTCCTACATCGTCGTACGAACCGGTCCCGGCTCGTTGATGGCTCAGTACACCGGACCGGCTTCGTTCGAGGTCGACGACATCGACGTCGACACGCACGCCGCGTGGAGCGTCTTGATCCGTGGCGCCGTTCGGCGCAGCCTCGACACGGCACACCTGCCGACCCCCGACCCGTGGATCGCCGACGGCCGGCACGCGTGGCTGGTGTTGGAGGTCGCCACGGTCAGTGGGCGACGGTTCGTCGGACGAGACGTCGGCGACGGATATTCGGTGGAATGGGCAATCGATGGTCCGGCCCAAGGTCCCGAGGGCTGAGGACCTCGGCGGCTATCCGTGGTGGCGGTTCGGAGGCACAATCAACGCATGACGAACGAGAACATGGCCCCAAAGATCGTTGTGGGCGTGGACGGATCCGATCCGTCCAACGCGGCGTTGCGGTGGGCTGCGTACGAGGCGCGCCGCCGCAACGCCAGCGTTCTTGTCGTGTCGTGCTACAACCTGCCGGTGTACGGCAGCCCGGAGGGCGCTGTGTACCCGACGCACGAAGACATCGACATGTACAAAGATGGCGCCGCCGCGGTGATCGGCCGGGCCATCGAGGTGGTCGGCGAGATCGACCCGCAGCTCGACGTCGATGGATTGTCGGAGATGGCGGGAGCGGCCGAAGCGATTGCCGACGCGGCACACGCCGGTGACGAGATCGTCGTCGGCACGACAGGCCACGGGGGCTTCATGGAAGGGCTGCTCGGCTCGGTCTCGATGAGCCTCGTCCATCGCTCCCATGTGCCGGTGATCGTCGTTCCGGCAAAGCCGGTTGCCGAGATCGGTTCCGGAATGCACAAGATCGTCGTCGGTGTCGACGGGTCGCCCGGCTCGCTCCACGCCCTGGAGTGGGCGTACAGCGAGGCGTTGTTGACCGGTGCGGAGTTGACCGCTGTTCACGGCTGGATCTATCCGTACGACGGCGCCCGCACCTCGGTCAGTGAGCCGCGCACACAGATGCAACTCGATGCCATGGAAGAGCTGAAGGCGAGCCTCGAGTCGCTCGGCCTGCGCCTGACCAGCGGGTCCGTGCACGTGCACGCCAAGCTGGTCGAGCGGTCACCCGCAGAGGCACTGCTCGAAGAGTCCCAAGACGCCGACCTCGTCGTCGTCGGCTCCCGCGGCCGCGGAGCGCTCCGCTCATCGTTGCTCGGCTCGGTCAGCCGCACCGTCGCCCAGCACACCGCCTGCCCGGTGGTCATCATCCGCCAGCCGCAGCACTAGTCCGCCGACTGCCCTCGCTGCCACACCACCACCGCGCGAGGCGGCACGGTGAGCGCGATCGTCTCGGTCGCGGCGGTCGTGTCGGTTGTCGGGATCGTCGCGGTCGACAACGCCACGGTCCATGCTCCCGGCTCCTGCAGGTCGAAGTGCACCGGCTCCCACCACGCGTTGGCCATCACATAGAGGCCTGCCGCCGACCAGGCCAGCGAGCACGACTCGGGTGATGTGTCCGGTGCCGACGTCGTGCCATAGAACCGGAAGTCGGCCGGTGGATGCGACCGACGCAGCAGGAGCAGCGCCTGGACGTAGCCGTGCAACTCGCGCCACGAGTCGAGCCGGCTCCAGTCGACCCATGTCACTGCGCTGTCGATGTTGTACGGGTTGTCGAGGCCGTTCTGCGTGCGTGCGAACTCGTCGCCCATCACGAACATCGGGGTCCCGGCCGAGAGCAACAGCATCGTGAAGTAGTTCTTCAACTGCTGCAGACGCAACTCCTCGCCGCAGTCCCACGAATGGTGGTGATCGCTGTTGACGATGGTGAGGTCGTGCATCGTGAGGCCATCGTGGGCGGTGAGGAAGTTCACGCTGCGGCGGGCAGTCGACGCACCTGCCTGCTCGAACAGGTCGGGGCTGCCCTGCACCCGGTCGATCACCGCGGCGACCAGCCCGGCCTCGCCGCGCACGAAGCCGCGGACGTCGTCACGGAAGTGATCGTTCCACTCCAACCACGGCGACGGCCATTGCCCGACCTGGTATGCGGCAAGATCCCACGGCTCGGCGATCAATCGCACACCGCGATCGGCCGCCCACGCCGTGATGCGTTCGACCAGGCCGCCGCCGTCGCGGTTCAAGAGCGAAGCGAGGTCGAAGCGGAAGCCGTCGATCCCGAGATCGGCGAAGCGCTCCAGCGCGGTGAGCACCAGTTCCCGTACGGAGGCATCGGCGGGATTGGAGACGTTGCCGCACCCGCTGTCGTCGTTGTACGAACCGTCGTCGTGGTGCAGGTATGCGTTGGCATCGTCGAGCCCACGCAGCGACATCGTCGGCTTGGTCGCGTCGCCCTCACCCGTGTGGTTGAAGACGACGTCGAGCCAGACCTCGATGTCGTGGGAATGCGCAGCCGCGACCAACGAGGCGAGTTCTGCCGGCGCATCGTCGCCAGACGCGTACGGTCGGTGCACCGCGCCCCACACCAGCGGCATGTACCCCCAGTAGTTGTCGCTGGTGTCGAACGGGTGCACCGGCATCAACTCGATCACGTTGACCCCGAGATCGACGAGGTACGGCAGGTGCTCGATGCAGCCGGTGAACGTCGTGGCGAACCCGCGGACATGCAGTTCGTACACGATTGGATCGCGATGCGGCGTCGCGAGTCGCGGCTGCACGGGCCACGTGGCGCGCACCGCGCTGCGAGGACCGTCGGGCGTCGACACCACGTCCATCGCGTCGGGGTCGAGCAGTGGCCCGACACCATCGGCGACGAACCAGTACAGGTCTCCATCTTCGGCCTCGGCGTCGCCGACCCAGGTCGGCCCTTCGGGCTGTCGCGTCATGACCGTCTCGCAGACGGTCAGCGTGTGACAGCCCCGGGTGAACAGCGAGACCACGCGGGCGGTCGGAGCATGCACGGTGAAGCGGCGTACCACGTACAGAGCATGGCATCGGCTCTAGCCTGTCGAGTAATGGCTGTCATCCCCCCTGGTTCCCCTGCAGGCACACCGCACACCGCTGCACCCACCAGTCCCGCCGACGTCTCGCGGGCGCTGAGCCTGCACGGGTACCTGCCCGACGATGGGTTGGCGACGTCGGTGTTCCTCGCGTTGTCGCTGAAACGTCCGCTGTTGTTGGAAGGCGAGGCCGGCGTCGGCAAGACCGAGGTCGCCAAGGTCATCAGCCGATGGACGGGCGGCGAGCTCATCCGCCTGCAGTGCTACGAGGGCATCGACGCCGCCCAGGCCGTGTACGACTGGGACTACTCGCGTCAGTTGCTGCACCTCCGCGCCGCAGAAGCCAGCGGCGAGGCCCGCGGCCTGGGCACCGGGGTGTTGGAGGAGCAGTTGTACAACGAGCGGTTCCTCCTCAAGCGGGCGTTGCTGCAGGCGATCGACCACCGCAGCGAGATCCCGCCCGTGTTGTTGATCGACGAGATCGACCGCGCCGACGACGAATTCGAGGCATACCTGCTGGAGATGCTGTCGGACTACCAGATCACCATCCCCGAGCTCGGTCGCTTCACCACGACCCGACCGCCCATCGTGATCCTCACCTCCAACCGAACTCGTGATGTGCACGACGCGTTGAAGCGGCGATGCCTCTATCACTGGGTCGAGCATCCCGACTTCGAGCGTGAGGTGAAGATCGTGCGCATGCGCGTGCCGAACGTGATCGAACCACTCGCCCGTCAAGTCGCGGCCGCCGTCGAAGCGATGCGTAGCCTCAACATGTACAAGCCCCCGGGCGTCGCCGAGACGATCGACTGGGCGCAGGCGCTGGCTGCCTTGGGCGTGACCGAGCTCGACGAGGCCACGGTCGAGACCACGCTCGGCACGGTCTTGAAGTACCGCGAGGATCAGGAGCGGGTTCGCCAGCATGGGATCGCCGACATGGTGAAGCAGGCGTTCGAGCGGGGCATGCAACACTCTTGAGCACCGTCGATCTCGAGCGCGGCCCGCTCGGCAGGCCACGGCGGGACACCCCGGCGGAGCGCATGGCGGTGACCTTTGCCCGCGTGTTGCGCGGTGCATCGTTGCGCGTTCCCATCGGCAGCGTGCTGATGTTCGTCGAGGCGCTGGGCCGGGTGGGGATCAGCGAACGCAGCAACGTCTACTGGGCGGCGCGGTCAACCCTGGTGCACCGGCCGGAGGACCTCCCGGTCTTCGACCGGGCGTTCGCCGTGTTCTGGGACCACGCCACCGACAGCACCGTCGAGATGGAGCCCGACGTCATCACGATCACCTTGGCCACCGACGACGACAGCGAATCCGACGACGACCAGGATGCCGCCGGAGATTCGAACGACGATCCCACGCTGACGTTGCGCTTCTCCTCCGTCGAGGTGCTCCGCAACAAGGACTTCGGCGCCTACGACGACGACGAGCTCGAACTCGCCCAGCAGCTGATGAGCCGCCTCCGCTTTGCCGGGCCACCACGTCGGTCGTACCGCTTCCGTCCATCGTCACGCGGCTCGCGACCCGACCTGCGTGCGACGCTTCGCAGTGCCATCGGCGCGGGCGGCGAACCGATCCGCCGCTACTGGCTGGAACCGGGCGAGCGACTGCGCCGCCTGGTCTTGCTTCTCGACGTCAGCGGTTCGATGGAGCCGTACGCCAGAGCGATGCTGCGATTCGTACACGCTGCGGTCGCCGGTCGTCAACGGGTCGAGGCGTTCTCCCTCGGCACGCGACTGACGCGCGTGACCAAGGAGCTCAACAGCCGCGACCCGGATCGAGCGCTGCAGCAGGCCAGTGAGCGAGTGCAGGACTGGAGTGGCGGGACGCGCCTCGGTGAGTGCCTGCGCCGCTTCAACGACGAGTGGGGCGTGCGCGGCATGGCCCGTGGCGCGATCGTGGTGATGCTCAGCGACGGGTGGGATCGTGGCGATCCGGAGGTGCTTGCCGAGCAGATGTGCCGGCTGCACCGCGTCACCTACGACCTGATCTGGGTCAATCCGTTGAAGGTCACACCGGGCTACGCGCCGCTGGCCCGTGGGATGGCGGCGGCATTGCCGTATGTTGATCACTTCGTGGAAGGTCATTCACTCGCAGCAATGGAAGAACTGGCCACCGTCATCGGCGGCGCCTCGGTGAGGAGGTCCTGATGCGTGAGCTCCTGGACGACATCGATCGCTGGCGCGCTGCGGGCAAACCGGTGGCGATCGCCAGAGTGGTCGACATCGAGGGGTCGGGTCCGCGCGAGCCCGGCGCCGCGATGGCCGTCAACATCGACGGTGAGGTCGCTGGTTCTGTCAGCGGAGGATGTGTCGAAGGCGCAGTGGTCAGCGAGGCACTGGCGATCCTGAACGGTGAGGCGGCGCCGCGCATCATCACGTTCGGATACAGCGACGATGACGCGTTTGCCGTCGGCTTGACATGCGGTGGAACCATCCGGCTGTTCGTCGAGCCGCTCGACTGGTGATCTACGAACTGTTGCGCAATCGGATCAAGTCACAGGAGCCTGTAGCGCTCGCGACCATCGTCGACGGCCCGAACGTCGGAGCCAAGCTGGTCGTCACGACGACGGAGGAACCGGTCGGTGATCTCGGCGATCCCGAGCTCACCCGCATCGTCGCTCGCGACACCCTCGCCGAGCTCGAAGCCGGGCGCAGCGGCATTCGCAACTACGGCCCGGAGGGCCAGACGACGCCGGAGGATCTGGTCAACACGCCGACCGTGCGGATCTTCGTCGAGAGCTGGGCGCCTCCGCCACAGATGTGGATCTTCGGTGCGGTCGACTTCACCGCGGCGCTCGCCAAGGTCGCCAAGGTGCTCGGCTACCGGGTGACCGTGTGCGATGCCCGCGAGGTCTTCGCCACCCGTCGCCGCTTCCCCATGGCCGACGAGGTGATCGTGTCGTGGCCGGGGCCGGTGTTCACCCAACGGGGGCAGGCGTTGCGCCAGCGCGACGCGGTCTGCATCTTGACCCATGACCCGAAGTTCGACGTACCCGCGGTGCAGGGCGCCCTCGGCACTCGCGTCGGGTACATCGGCGTGATGGGCAGTCGCAAGACGCACGCCAAGCGGCTGGAACGGCTGGCTGAAGCCGGTATCGATCAGCCCGAGCAACTCGAGCGGTTGATGTCGCCGATCGGTCTCGACCTCGGGGCACGCACGCCTGAGGAAACCGCCATCTCGATCTGCGCCGAGATCATCGCCCGACACACCGGACGGGCAGCGCCGTCGTTGCGCAGCGCCAGCGGGCCGATCCACGGGTGATCGGCCATCGGCTTCAGCCGAGGGGGTTGGCGAACTTGACGCGCTTGACGCGACGATCGGACACGTGGCCGACCTCGACATCGCGGCCGCTCTGCGGAGCGTGCACGATGAGGTTGTCGACGCCCAGCCACAGCATGACGTGCCCTGGGTAGTAGACGAGATCGCCGGCTTGCGCGCTCTCGCGGGTACGTGCTGCGGCGTTGCGCAGTTGGGCGCTGCTGTTGCGGGCCAACTCGATGCCGGTCTGGCCCCACGCAAAGGCCGTCAGACCGGAGCAGTCAAAGGCGACACCGGCCTTGCTGGCGTTGCGGTGGTACGGAACCCCAACCTGAGTCAGGGCGGACAGGAGCGCGACTTGATGGGGCTGATCTGCTGCCAGCCACGCCTGGCGCATCTGGCCGGCGTCGGTGCCCAAGCTGGCGGCCACGGCGTAGGCGGTGTTCTCGAGACGAACGGCGAAGGCGTTGGTGCCCATCGAGGCCAGCGCTGCGGCGGCATTCGTGGATACAGAGTCGATGGTTGCGGCGACGGCCACGGTGGGCAGTTCCGCTGCACCGGCTTCATTGGCGCCGAGTGCCACGAACCCGCCGCCAAGCACGGAGGCAGCGAGCACGAATGTTGCAAGTCTTTGACGGATCGTCATGTGAGGGTCCCCTCTCGGATGGTGGTCCGCACCGCCCGCCTCGGGCAGATGCCTTGGTCGTGACGAGGGGAAATCCCCTCGTTCACGGCGAAAAGCGCCATACGTGAGCGCAACCGCCTGCATGTTCCGAGAGTCGGCCGGCTTACGAACGCCGCAACGATCCCGCAACACATGACAAGTTATCGTCACGAAACCGCAATACTCAAGTCAGCTGTAACACTTTCGTAATCAAATCTGTCATCGACTCGAGCTGCCCGCCACACCGCACGTGCCGGAAAACCCCAAGTCGTATGCTTTCGAGGTGACCACGACCGCCGTGCTGTTGGCTGCAGGCGGCGGAAAAAGATTTTCCGGTCCGACCCACAAGTTGCTGGCGTTGCTCGATGGGAAACCCGTGCACCGGCGATCGCTCGACCACGTCGTCGCGGCAGGGTTCGATCACGTCGTCGTCGTGACGGGAGCGGTCGAACTTGCCATCGTGGACCCCGGCGTGACGGTCGTGCACAACGACGCATGGCAGCAGGGCCAAGCGGGGTCGTTGCAGCTCGGCATTGCTGCCGCGGAGGCGCTCGACAGCGAGTTCGTCGTCGTCGGGCTCGCCGACCAACCGTTCATCCCGGCATCGGCGTGGCGAGCAATCGCCACGGCGGCCAGCGGTGCCCGAATCGTCGTCGCGACCTACGACGGCGTGCGTGGACCGAATCCCGTGCGATTGCACCGGTCGGTGTGGCCGCACCTGCCGACAGACGGCGACGAGGGCGCGCGACCACTGATGCGCCTTCACGCCGATTGGATCGATGAAGTAGCCTGCGAAGGCTCAGCGGCTGACATCGACACGTTGGAGGATCTCGGATCATGGACAAACTTCTGAACGAATTCACGGTGCATCGACCGATCGCCGAGACCTGGAACGTGTTGACCAATGTCGAGCTCATCGCCCCGTGCATGCCTGGCGCTGCCCTCGAAGAGATCGAAGGCGACGTGTTCCGTGGGGTTGTCAAGGTCAAGCTCGGCGCCATCTCGACGGCGTTCAAGGGCCAGGCCAACTTCGTCGAACGAGACGACACCGCGCATCGTGCCGTGCTGAAGGGTGAAGGTCGAGACACCACCGGCAAGGGCAACGCCAGCGCGCTGATCACGGCACAGCTCGAGTCCATCGATGACGCGACCACGAAGTGCGTCGTCGAGACCGACCTGCACATCACCGGCAAGGTTGCCCAGTTCGGCCGAGGCATCATGGGTGACGTCAGCAAGAAGCTGATGAACCAGTTCGCAACCAACCTCAACACGATGCTCGATCAGCAGCCGCCCGCTGTCACGTCTGCGGCCACGTCGTCCGCCGCTGCCGGCAACGGCGCCGCCGCGACCGACGCGCCTGCCGATGTCGCCGCGACCGAGCGGGCATCGAGCAACGGATCCACCGCGACCGCTGCGCCCACGGCCGCCGAGCCGACGCAGGGTGTTCGCAAGATCAACGGGCCCGCTGCAGCACCCATCGAGCTGTCCGATGTGGCCGGCTCGGCGATCCTCAAGCGCGTGCTTCCGCTGGTCGGTGGTCTGGTGCTGCTGTGGATCGTCGTGCGACGGCTCCGCCGTAGCTGACCACGTGAGCGACGATGTCGCTGCCGTTCGCGAGTTGATCGGTAGGGCACCTCGCGGTTCGTTCGAGGTCGTGGTTCGAGACGCTGCGGGAGGACCCGTCGTCATGCGCAACGCTCCCCTGCTCGACGACGGCGAGCCGATGCCGACGAGATACTGGCTGATCGGAAAGCGGGAGGTGCTGGCGGTCAGCCGGCTGGAGTCCGGCGGCGCGGTCCGTCGGGCCGAGTCGGAGGTCGATCCCGCGCGCGTCGCCGAGGCCCATGCCCGGTATGCCGCGGAGCGCGATGCGGCATTGCCACCGGATCACACCGGCCCGCGCCCTCATGGCGGGGTCGGTGGCACGCGCACCGGAGTCAAGTGTCTCCACGCCCATTACGCCTGGTTCCTGGCCGGCGGCGACGATCCTGTCGGCGCCTGGGTCGCACGACAGCTCGCCGATCAACTAGACGATCGAACATGAACGCCGTGCTGGTTCGTTTGGAGGATGAGGCAACGCTGGTCGACGTCGACGGCCAGCGGCATGTCATCCCCGTGGGGGCGGCAACACTTCGCGCCAGCGACCTGGTTTCCGACCCACCACGGCCCGAGGAACTGACCAATGCGATCGGCACGATCGTCGACCACCTCGACGACATGTTGCTCGCCCTGCCGGGCGCGGCCGACGCCGATGCAGTCGGCATCGTCGGCGATCTGGCGACGGTGATCGCCGCGGTCGAGTTCGGTGGCGCCCCACCGTTGCCCTTCGCACTGCACCGGGCTGCGGCGGAGGACGTCTTTCGTACCGTCGCCACCGAGGCGTCCGCCGAACGGGCGTTGAACCCCGGCCTGCCCGCCGATGCGGTCGACACCATTGTCGGTGCGTGCTGCATCGTGGTGGCGTTGATGCGACACCTGCACCTCGACCAGATCGACGTCGGGAGCGAGCCATGACGTTCAGCCGACGTGGTGGACTGCACCCTTCGATCACCGTCGAGCCCGGCGTGCGTCTGTACGGCAAGCGCATCATGCTGCGACCGTTGATGGCCAACGACTTCGCCCAGTGGACCGAGGTTCGAACTCGCAACGAGCCCTGGCTCACCCCATGGGAGCCGCTGCGCGCCAACAACCTGGCGGACCCCACCCGGCACCGCGACGCGTTCAGTTCACGCTGCGCGACCCGTGACCGCGAGCGACAGGTCGGCACCGCGTACGGGTTCGGTCTGTTCGTCGACAACGCACTTGCCGGCGAGATCAACATCAACAACGTCGTGCGTGGCGCGTTCCAATGTGGTGTGGTCGGCTACTGGATCGATCAGCGCCACGCGGGCAACCGATACGTCGCCGAGGGCGTCGCAATGTTGTGCAAGTTCGCCTTCGACGATCTTCACCTGCACCGCCTGGAGATCTGCATCGTGCCGCGCAACACCAACAGCCGCAGGGTGATGGAAGTGCTCGGCATCCGCGAGGAAGGAATCGCGCTGCGCTACCTCGAGATCAACGGCGCGTGGGAAGACCACATGCGGTACGCGATCACCGCCGAGGAGTGGCAGGAACGCCGCGCCGAGTCGGCCACGGTGTGGTTGTCCGACGTCGGAAGTGCGGGCTAGTCGCTGGCGATGCGGAAGGCCTGCGCCCGCGCCTTGCGCACACTCGTGCGCCGCTTCCACATCTTCATCTTCCAATGGCGCTTGCCGCTCGTGCCCGAATCGGCCTTCGCTCTGGCCTTCTCGGAGTCGTGGTGGTGCGACGGCACCCAGGCCCGGCCTGGCTCGTGCACCTCGTCGGGCTCGTACCCGGCACTGACCTGGGCTGCAACGGCGTCGAGCTCGCTGTGAATTCGGTGCCGCTCGTTATGAGCGTGGGCTCGTGCATCCATCTTGGGCGGTGGAACCGCCTCCTGGCTGCGATGGCGCTGGCTCATGAAGTACCTCCGTTGTGTTGTCGGAACGTACGGTGTGGGAGCTACCCGTAACTGCACGGTAATCCACACCGACAGGGGTATGGAAGACACTTTGCGTAACATTCGTGCGCGCTTTTTGTGAACAGTTTGTCAACCAGGTCGTCGACGACGCGTGGTCGAACTACCGCCGACTCGGGCTATGGCTTGGCGCTGATCTTGGCCTGCAGCGCGGCGAGCCGCTCGGCGAACCATGGCTGTCGCGTGCTCCACAACTGCGGATCCAACTCCCGCTTGACCGCGGCAGGATGGGTGTCGACATCGGCCATCGCCTGGATCGTCTTCTTGGTCTCGATCACCAGATCGCGCGGTGCACTGGCCGCCCGGGCGGCCATCGCCTGTGCCGCCACCAACAACTGGTCGTCGTCGACGCATCGGTGGGCGAGGCCGACTCGTGCGGCTTCCTCCCCGTCCATCACCTCGCCGAACAGCACGGCGGCCATGGCGACCTGCGGGCCGGCGATTCGCCGCAGCATCCAGGTGTGGCCACCGCCCGGGTGGAGGCCGATCTGCAAGAACCGGGTGTCGAACTTGGCCCGACGGGCCGCCAGGCGCACATCGCACCCGAGCGCGAGGTTCATCCCTGCGCCCACCGCTGCGCCGTTGACCGCCGCCAGCGTGGGCAACGGGCTGCGTGCGATCCGCAGGAATCCCTCGTAGATCGCACCAAGGCTGGTCTCACCCGCTTCGGCGAGGTTGCCGAGGTTTGCTCCGGCGCAGAAGGCCGGTGCGGCGCCGGTGACCACGACTGCACCCAGCGATTCGTCGGCCTCGATCTCGTCCATCGCGGCGACGATCTCGGCCACCATTTCGGCGGTCAAGGTGTTGCGCTCCGCCGGGTTGTTCAGCGTGAGCGTGGCAACACCTTGGGAGCGAGTGACGACGACGAGCGACATGCGACCCACCGTAGTTCTGACCACGGTCGGTCTGACACCCTCGCGAGGGCACGGTAGCGTCAAGCACCTGATGCTCGACCATGTGTTCACCGATGCGATCAGCGCGCTGCGCGACGCGTTCGAGGCCGCCTTCCTCGAGCGGCAGGCCTTCGACGAGCACTTCCAAGTCGACGTGCTGCTCGGTGACCTGTCCTGGGAGACGTCGTACGGGCTGCCCGGCGAGGGGCAGCCGCCGCGAGTCGTCGCCCACATCAACTTCGACTGGCCGAGTTGGAGCCAGACCGCGTATCGCAGTTGGTGCGTCGATGAGGTGCTCGACCGGCAGCCGGCGATCGAGATGGAGATCGTGTTCCGGGTGCAGCGGTTGATCGCCCAGCCCGAGCCGGCGGTCGTGAAACCGGCCATGCCCGACACCAGTCCCTTGATCGGCAACGAACGCCTCGAGCGGGCGGGCCTGACGATCGAGATCGGTCACTTCGACGGCACCGACGGCGAACCCGAGTACGCGATCGAGGTGACCTACGAGGGTCTGTACGGACTGGCCGAGGAAACCCTGGCCGACGGCGCGAGCACCCTGCTCGACGAGCACTTCGGCGCGCTCGGTGGATGGATCTCGGCGACGCTCGTGCGTCTCGGCGACCTCCGCCTCGGCTTCCGCCCCGCCGACGACGCCAGCCTCTGACCCATCGCCTGCCGGAAGCAAGTCACGAAATATCCGGTGCAACCGGAGATTCGGTGACTTGCCGCGGGCGGTGAGCGGGGCGGTGAGAGTTCCGGTGAGAGCCCTGCGCGACGATCCGCGCATGGATGAACGGTTCGTCGCGCTGGCGGCTGTTGCCGCCGACAACCATGGCGTCTTCACCACCGTCATGGCCCAACGACTCGGCGTCTCCGATCGGCTGCGCAATGAATGGCTCGCGCTCGGTTGGATCGAACGACTCGGCCCACGCACCTTCCGATTCGCCGGAAGCCCCAGCACGTGGCACATGAGCTTGGCCTCCGAGCTCGGCAACCTCGGCCCCGACGCAGCCGTGGCCGGGCGGTCGGCCGGGGCCCTGCACCACCTGGACGGATTCGAACGGGGCGCCCCGGAGCTCTGGGTTCCGAGGTCCGGCCGCAATCGATCACACCACGCGGTCGTGCGATCGACAGCGTTGCCGCTGCTGCCGGGTGACGTGGTGACGGTCGAAGGCATCCGCTGCGTCACTGCCGAGCGTTTGATCCTCGACTCGCTCCTGTTCCGTTTCAGTAAGGAGGAGATCCACAACGCCATCGACTCGGCGATCCGCATGCGACTCGTCGGCGAGAAACGTTTGCGCAGACGGATCGTCGAGGAGTTGGCGGTCAACGCGTGGCACCGCACGACCCTGATTGATGCGTTGGTCGACACGGCCGGAGAGAGCTCGCTCGAACGCCGCTTTCTTGCCCTGATCCGCAAGGCCGGATTGCCCCGCCCCCAACTGCGACGGGTCTACAGGTCCGGCACCCGCACCTTGGCGCGAGTGGACGCCGAGTTCCCCGGCGACCTGATCATCGAGCTCGCCGGCCACGGAACCCACGCCACTCGCTTGCAACGCCAGCATGACGCCCAGCGCCACACCGAGCTCACGCTGCGCAGCAAGAAGGTCATCACCTTCACCTACGACGATGTCTACGGGCGCCCGCAGTGGATGCTGCGAACCCTGACATCGGCTGCGTGATCAAGTCACGAAATGTCCGGTGCAACCGGAGATTCGGTGACTTGCCGCGGGCGGGGCTACACGGCGCCGCCCCGGGCGCGGAGCTCGGTGCGGATGGCTTCGGCAATGTCGAGGGCGAGGATCTCAGCACCGGTCTCGTTGAGGTGGAACCCGTCCTTGGCACGCACGTCCTTGAACTGGCCATCGCGGGGGTCCTGGACGGCCGAGGCGAACCCGCCGCTGAGACCGGAGAACCGCTTCCACGTGTCGACGAACACGACCTTGGGCCGTTTGGCGGCTTCGGCCATCACCACTTCGTTCTGCACCTGCAACCGCGCCGTGACCGTTGGATTGTTGTCGTTGGGGATCCCCACCCAGATCAGGGTGCGGTTGTCGCCACCGAGGTAGTCCATCGCCGCGCCGACGCGCTTGGCGTACTCCGCCCGCCAATCGGTGTCGTCGGTGCCCGTGCCGGGGGTGTGCTGCACCGCCCAGGTTGTGTCGAGGTTGCGCAGGCCCTGCGCGTCGTTGCCGCCGAACGTGACGACGACGATGTCGGGATTGACCGCGGGGATCTGTTGGGCGAAGTGCGCCGGCCAGTCGAAGAAGTCGGGCCGGCTGAGCCCCGATGACACCTTGTAGTCGAGTCTGGTCGTGACCATGCCGGTCTGCTTCATCAACCGCTCGAGGTAGGTCCCGAACGTACCGGCATCGCTGTCGCCGGCGACGTACAGCTCCGCGGGATCGGCGGCCGATGGGGTGGATTTCTCCTTGGGCTTCAATTCGGTGGTCGTCGTCGACGACGTCGATGTCGAGGCAGGCGTCAGCGGCGTGACGCCGTCACTGACGATCAGCGACGTGCTCGGCGCCGTCGGGGCCGCCTGCGTCTGCGTGCTCGGACCGAAGAACACCGCTGCGACGACGGTGTACACCAAGAAGAGCACCGCAACGGCCGCGATCGCGGCCACCACGCGCCGCGCGACATACACACGGTCTGGCAGGCGCTGGCGCGGTGGTTGTACAGGGGCGAGGTACATCGTCTACCGCGGACGATTCTACGTTGCACAAGGGACAAAGGGCCTCTCCGGACCAGCGCCGGACCCAGGTAGCATCCGAGGTGGAAAATTCACTTCCACCAATTGACAACTCCTAGGGGGAGACCAATGCGCAATACCAAGCGATTTGCATCGCTGGCAGCCCTAGCCATGCTTGGCCTCGTGGCCGCAGCCTGCGGCTCCGACAGCACCAGTACGTCGACCAATGCACCCGGTGGCACCACCGCGCCTGGCGGCACCACCGCCGGCACGACCGCACCCGCAGGTACGACCGCCGGCACCACTGCCGGTACCGCAGCCGCCGGAAGCGGCCCGAAGGTCGGCCTGGTGTACGACATCGGCGGCCGTGGCGACCAGTCGTTCAACGACTCGGCGGCCAGGGGTGTCCAGAAGGCCAAGGACGAGCTCGGCATCAGCTTCACCGAGGCATCGCCCAACTCCGATGGCTCGAACCGCAAGGAACTCCTCGACCTCGCCGCTCAGTCGAGCGACATCGTCATCGCCGTCGGCTTCCTGTTCGAAGCTGATGCAGCCACGGTCGGCAAGTCGAACCCCGACAAGACGTTCGGTGTCGTCGACTCGGCAATGCTCGACTTCACGACCGACCCATCGGGCGCAACGCCATACGGTCCCAACATCGCCGGCTTGGTGTTCTCCGAAGAGCAGGGCTCGTTCCTCGTCGGTGCCGCAGCGGCACTGAAGAGCAAGACCGGTCAGGTCGGATTCATCGGTGGCGTCAAGGGCGTCGGTGGTCTGATCGAGAAGTTCGAAGCCGGCTACACCGCTGGCGCCAAGGCAGCGAACCCCGACATCAAGGTCGTCTCCAAGTACATCACCGAGGCGCCCAACTTCGACGGCTTCAACGCTCCTGACCAGGCTCGTGACATCGCTACGACGATGTACGACGGTGGGGCCGACGTTGTCTACAGCGCGGCCGGTGGTTCGGGCGCAGGTGTCTTCGAGGCCGCCAAGGCCACGAGTGAGGCCAAGGGCAGCAAGGTGTGGGCAATCGGCGTCGACAGCGACCAGTTCAACACCGCCGACCCGGCCGTGAAGGAGTACATCCTGACATCGATGCTGAAGCGTGTCGACGTGGCCGTGTTCGAGATCATCAAGGCCCAGATGGACGGCAACGTCAAGGGTGGCCCGACTCGCTACGACCTCGCGGCCGACGGCGTCGGTTACGCCACATCCGGCGGCTTCGTCGACGACATCAAGGACAAGCTCGACGCATACAAGGCTGACATCATCAGCGGCAAGATCGTCGTGCCGACCGATCCGACCAAGGCCTGATCAACTGATCATCGTCCACTGCATCTGAAAGTAAACGCTCGACAGCGGGGCCGGACTACAGTCCGGTCCCGCTGTTGCGTTTTGGAGGGCACTTGGCACGAGCAATCGAATTGATCGGCATCACGAAACGCTTCCCGGGCGTCGTGGCCAACGATCATGTCGACCTCGCCGTCGAAGAAGGCGAGATCCACGCCATCTGTGGCGAAAACGGCGCCGGCAAGTCGACGTTGATGAAGATCCTGTACGGCATGCAGGCCGCCGACGAGGGCGTGATGAAGGTCTTCGGCAACGAGGTGCACCTCGCCAAGCCGACCGACGCCATCAATCTGGGAATCGGCATGGTGCACCAGCACTTCATGTTGGCCGAGAACCTCACGGTGCTCGAGAGCGTGATCCTCGGCGCCGAGCCCACGACGAGGGGCGGGCGCATCGACTTCGACAAAGCCAGGGCGCACGTGCGCGAGGTCAGCCAGGCCTACGGTCTCGACGTCAACCCCGACGAACTGATCGAGACGCTCGAGGTCGGCGAGCGCCAGCGTGTCGAGATCATCAAGGTGCTGTTCCGCGGCGCCAAGGTCCTGATCCTCGACGAACCGACGGCGGTGCTCGTGCCCCAGGAGGTCGAAGCGCTGTTCCGCAACATCCGCGAGCTGAAGGCCAGTGGTTCGACCATCTTGTTCATCGACCACAAGCTCGACGAGGTGCTGGCCATCGCCGACACCATCACCGTGCTGCGTCAAGGGCGATCGGTGGCGACAGTGAAGCCCGCCGACGTCACCGCCCACGACCTGGCCGAACTGATGGTCGGCTCCGAGCTACCGACCCCGAACACGACGGAATCGACGGTCACCGACATCGTCGTGATGCAGGTCAAGGACCTCACCGTCAATGAAGGCGACCGCGCCGTCGTCAGCGGCGTCAATCTCACGGTGCACCGCGGTGAAGTGGTCGGGGTCGCCGGGGTCGAAGGAAACGGGCAGGCGGAACTGGTCGACGCGATCATCGGCACCCGTCAACTCGCCTCCGGCTCGATCGAGATGCTCGGCGACGACATCACACACACCTCGGTCCGTCATCGACGAGAGAACGGCATCGGTTACATCCCGCAGGACCGCCAACGCGAAGGTCTGCTGCTGTCGGCACCGCTGTGGGAGAACGCCGCACTCGGCCACCAGACCAAGCCCCCGTTCAGCCACGGCTTCTGGATGGACCGTGAAGGTATGCGAACCGCGACGGAGCACATCCGCGAGGCCTTCGACGTGCGCACGCCGAACATCGATGTCCCCGCTCACGCGCTGTCAGGCGGCAACCAGCAGAAGCTGATCGTCGGCAGGGAGATGTCCGCCAACCCCACGCTGTTGATCGCCTCTCACCCGACCCGCGGCATCGACGTCGGCGCACAGGCCGCTGTCTGGGATCAGTTGCGGGCCGCACGGGCCGCAGGTCTGGCGACGTTGCTGATCAGCGCCGACCTCGACGAACTGATCGGCCTCTCCGACACGATCGTCGTGATGCTTCGCGGCCGGCTGGTCGCAACCCTTGATCCGGCCACCGTCACGCCACGCGACCTCGGCGCATACATGACCGGTGCGGCGTTGCAGGAGGGTGCCGCATGAGGTCCTTGCTCCGTCGGATCGGGCTGGGCGCCGCCGCACCGCTGATGGCGCTCGTGTTCGCAGTCGTCGCCTCGTCGATCGTGCTCCTTGTCGCCGGCAGCAATCCCCTGCGGGCGTACGGCGACATGCTCAACAACGCCAGCAAGCTCGAGACGATGGTCGACATCCTCAACCGGGCAACGCCGCTGTTCATCTCCGGTATCGCCGCA
>JAYVOI010000284.1:0-3597 GCA_043758005.1 Ilumatobacteraceae bacterium | reverse complement strand
TGCGGCGATCGGCAACGCATCTTGACGATCAGTTGTCCCGGCCTATCGTGTGAAAGTCATGTCGAAGACCACACGCGACGAGAAGGCCGCAGCGCTCGTGAGCATCCCCCCGTTGGGCGGACATCTCGTATAGGAGGATGTCCATGTCCAACAAGAAACGGTTGCCGGGTCGCCCGGCGAAGTACCCGCCAGAGTTCCAGCGTGACGCTGTCGCGATGGTCCTTGATGAGGGCCGCTCGATCGCTGATGTTGCCCGTTCGATCGGGGTGATCGAGGGCACGCTCGGGAACTGGGTGAGCAAGGCGCGCCGTGAGCGTGCCGCCGGCACCGGTGTGACCGCCGATGAGCGTGCCGAGAACACGCAGCTGCGGGCGGAGAACGCGCAGCTGCGGATGGAGCGCGATCTTCTCAAACGATCGTTGGCCTTCTGGGTGAAGGAGTCGACACAGTGAGCCGCTACGCCTGTGTCGCCGACCAGAAGGCTGCCGGGTTCCCGGTCACGAAAGCGTGCGAGATCGCCGAGGTGTCTACGTCGGGGTTCTATGACTGGTGCCAACGAGAGGCCGCACCGCCGACGCCACGGGAGGTCGCCGAGGCCGAGCTGGTCGGGTTGATGCGTGAGATCTTCGATGCCGCCGACGGCAACTACGGGGTGCCGCGCATGCATCGCGAGCTTCGCCACGCCAGCATCGAGGTCAACGTGAAACGGGTGCGGCGCTTGATGCGCCTGCATGGCATGGCGGGGCGGTGCATCCGTCGCCGGGTGCGCACCACGGTCCCCGGCCCTGACGGGTACACGATCCCCGATCTCGTCGGGCGGGCGTTCACACCCGGCAAGCCCGATGTCGCTTGGTGCCAGGACATCACCTACATCGCCACCGGCGAGGGTTGGCTGTACCTGGCGTCGGTGCTCGATCTCGGCTCGCGTCGACTGCTCGGCTACTCGATGGCCGACCACATGCGCACCGAGCTCGTCCTTGACGCACTCACCATGGCCGTCGCCGCCCGCGCCGGCGTCGCCGCAGGGGTCATCGCTCACGCCGACCGCGGCTCGCAGTACACCTCGAACGACTACCTCGACTTCTGCCAGACCCATCAACTCCGCCCCTCGGTGGGCCGGGTGGCTACGTGTTTCGACAATGCCGTCGCCGAGTCATTCTGGGCAACGCTCAAGCGCGAGTGCATCCAGGGCCGAGTGTTCGCCACCCGAGCAGAGGCCCGCCGGGCGATCTTCCGATGGATCAACTGGTACAACTCCAAGCGGCTGCACACGAGCCTCAACCACACCCCGCCCCTAACCTGGGAACAGCAGTACCCTCAAGCGTCATAACCACCGTCCGCCCGACGGGGAGATGCCCATGTCGCCGAGAGCAGCACCGTGGCGATGATTGAGAGGAAGTAGATCTCCTCAGGTCGCGGCTGCAGATCCGTGAGGTCTCGGCAGACGACTCCCAATATTAGGGCAGCGCCTAGAAACAGCTCGCCGTTGCCGAGGAGAGTGCGAAGCGTGCCGTACTCGGAGTGGGTACTGGCTCGGACAAGAGCGATAACGCCCAGCGAAATCGGCAGCAGGACGCCGAAGCAGGGTACCCACAGAAGCCATCGGCGTAGTCGACGCCGCAAGTCGGCGGATGGACTTGATACGGCACTCGCTGTCGTGCTCATGAACGACCGAAGGTATCACGGGTCGAGATCGAGGCAGATGGGCTAGTGCCGCACAACCCGACCCAACACACCTACTGTCGCGTCGTGACGAAGCTAGGCCCTGGTATCTACGAGCGGCTCATCACTGAAGGGCTCAGGGCGCAGCTCGACGAGCTGGCCAACACCATGCCGGTCGACGAGCGGCCGCTCAACAGCGCGGATGCTTCCGATCGAATTGCATGGCATGTGAGCCAACAGGTCGAGCGGGCACTGCTTGATGTCGGCGACGAGCTGCGCGTGGCGATCGGTCTTCAAGTGGCTCGGGCGCTGCTCGATCGCCTCGGCGAACTCGTCGACGTCGACCGGCAAGCGATGCTCGTCGGCCCTGGCTCGGTCCTGCACGCCATCCTTCGCCGGAACCCGGACGGCACACCTGGCGCGATGCCCGGGCCGCTGATCCCGCTGCTCGACACGACGCTGCTTACCAACGCGCCGGGCGAGCCGACGTTGTGGAGTCAGTTGCGTTCGGAGATCGAGTCGGCCGACGCGATCGATGTCGTGATGGCGTTCATCCGCCGCAGCGGCATCGGCCCACTGCTCGACTCTCTGCGCCGTCACTGCGAAGCGGGCAAGCCACTGCGCGTACTGACGACCACATACACCGACTCGACGGAGCGCCGGGCGCTCGATCAGCTCGTCGATCTTGGTGCCGGAGTTCGGATCTCTTACGACCTGAGCACGACCCGCCTACACGCGAAGGCGTGGGTGTTCCATCGCCACTCCGGCTTCTCGACTGCCTATGTCGGCTCATCGAACCTCACCCACTCCGCTCAGGTGACCGGGCTGGAGTGGAACGTTCGAGCATCAGCCGCACGCAACCCTGACGTCATCGCCAAATTCGGCGCTGTGTTCGACAGCTACTGGGAGGCTGGCGACTTCATTCCCTACGACCCCGAGCAGTTCGACGACGAGCGGCAGCGCGCCGGGCGCACCGATAGCGGGCCGTACGTGATCCTCAGCCCGATCGAGTTGCGCCCGCATCCGTTCCAGGAACGGCTGCTCGAACTCATCGAACTCTCCCGGCAGCGCGGCCATCATCGGAACCTGCTGGTGGCCGCGACTGGCACGGGCAAGACCGTCATGGCGGCACTCGACTACGCCACGCTCACCGGACGACTCGGCCGATCCCGACTGCTTTTCATCGCCCACCGCGAGGAGATCCTTGATCAGAGCCTGGCCACATTTCGGTACGCGCTGCGCGACGCATCCTTCGGTGAGAAGTGGGTAGGGGGTGCGCGGCCGACACGCTTCGACCACGTGTTCGCATCGATCCAGAGCCTGCATGCCGGCGATCTCGACGCCCTACCGACGGATCACTTCGATGTCGTGATCGTCGACGAGTTCCACCACGCTGCCGCAGCCTCGTACCGCCGCATCCTCGATCACCTCCAGCCCGTCGAACTGCTCGGCCTGACCGCCACACCGGAGCGCAGCGACGGCCTGCCGATCCTCCATTGGTTCGACGATCGCATCGCTGCCGAACTGCGACTGTGGGAGGCGATCGACCAACAGCACCTGTCGCCCTTCCTCTACTTCGGGGTTCACGACGGCCTCGACCTCCGTGAGATCCCATGGCGCCGCGGACGCGGCTACGACGTCGACGCGCTGAGCAACTCGTACACGAGTTCCGACGCGTGGGCTCGGCTGGTAGTGAAGGAAGTCACCGACCACGCCGACCCGGCGTCGATGCGCGCCCTCGGCTTCTGCGTCAGCGTCGAGCACGCCCGGTTCATGGCTCACCATTTCAATCATCACGGGATCCCTTCCGTCGCCGTGTGGGGCGACAGTCCTCCGGCCGATCGTGAGGCAGCCCTGAGGGATCTCGCTCAAGGACGTGTCCGCGTGGTGTTCTCCGTCGACCTGTTCAACGAGGGCGTCGACGTGCCGGCTGTC
>JAYVOI010000283.1:0-3605 GCA_043758005.1 Ilumatobacteraceae bacterium | reverse complement strand
GGCACGACGGCCCCGATCGGCATGGCCAACGTGGCGCCGGGCAGGATCAGGCTGCTGGCCTTGAGTTGGTTGACGGCCAGCAGATCGGGGAGGGCGACCTTGTACTTGGAGGCGATGCCCGCCAAGAAGTCACCGTTCTGCACGACGTAGGTCACGCCTCCGGCCGCGGGTCCCTGCGGCGCCACGAACGCCTGGGCCTGCGTTGCGACGGCACCGGAGGGGAGGGCCAACTGCCGCCCTGGGCTGATCACGCTCTTCACCGTGATCTTGTTGACGGTGAGCAGGTCGGCCAGGGTGACCTTGTAGAGCGTGGCGATCCCGAGCAGGAAATCACCGGACTTGACCGTGTAGACGAGGCTGCGGGCAACCGGAGCCGCCGATGCGGTCGCGGCGGCGGCCGGCCTGGCGGCACCCGCCGGCACGGTCAACTTGTCGCCGGGCAGGATCAGGCTCCTCGGAGTCAGGCTGTTGGCGGTCAACAGATCGGGCAGCGAGACGCCGACTTTGGCGGCGATCCCGGCGAGGAAGTCACCGGCCTTGACCACGTACTGGGTCGGCGCCGACACAACGGAGCCGGACGCGAACGTGGCCGTGGACAGGGCCAGGGTGCTGAGCGACATGGCTGAAAGGGACGCAGCCGCGACCGCTCGTTGAATCCGAGACATACCTATCTTTCGGCAGGGCACGGCAGGAACTTTACGATCTCTTGACAATTTCGACAATCTACCTGCACGTGAGGTTGACTGTCCACGCGAGCCTCGCCGACACTCTCACCCTAAAGCAGAGATCGAGGCCTGTTCGGGATCAATCGTCGTGGGGTGCGCGGCCCGCCAGGAACTCGATCGAGCGAGCAACGTTGGCGGCCACGAAGCGCTCCAATCTGGGCGAGTCCAGCAGGCGAGCAACCGCCTGCAGCGGCAGCACGGATCCGCTGCGGGCCGCCTCCTTGGCGGCAGCCCGGCTGGTCTTGATGCCGTGGGCGTACACGATGAACGCCGAGGCGTTGTCGAGCAAGGCCTCTCGTTGCAGGGCGTCGCCGGCCTCGGCGATCGTGCCGGAGAACTGGCGGCCGGTGTCGCGCTCGGCCACCATGGTGTGCCACTCGTGGCGTCCGGTCCACTGGGCCAGGAAGGCGGTGAACATGGCCAGCCGCACGGTGTCGGGCCCGGCGTCATCCCCGTCGATGGCCATGCCGTGGTGCCAGCGCGCCGCGTTCGCGTACGTGAGGCCGTGGGTGATGTCGAGCCAGCCGAAGTCATCGAGCAGGTCGCGTTCGCCTGCCGGGTCGTAGCGCATCATCCGCTCGCCGACGGTCTGCACCACCACGTCGAGCACGCCATCGACACCGGCCCCGTGGTGCAACGCGTCCGTGACGGCCGGCACGATCGCCCGGCGGTCGTTCCCCAGCAACGTGGTCAGCAGCGTGCCGTCGTCGTGCCAGCCATCGTCGACGGGACGGCCGGCCAGGGCGTCGAGGTCGGTAGCGGCGAGGGTCTTCATGAAGGGCCGGGTGTACGGCAGCACGTCTTCGCGGGTGCCGTACACGATGGTCGGCACCAGGTGTGGCAGCACCGTGTCGGCGCGGTCCCAGCCGATCAGGTCGAGCAGTTCGAACGCCTTCTGGCAGTAGATGGCACCGTGTCCGTAGGACAACAGGTGATCGCTGGCAACGGCCGTGAACCACGGCCGCAGATCTGCGGCCGTGAAGCCGTCGTGGATCGCGCCGCGCACCAGCGCTTGGGCCGCCTCCAGCTGTTCTGACTCGATTGCGGCACGAAAGGCCCCAAGCGCGTCGGCGGGAAGGTCGCCAACGGGTTCTGGCAGCGGGTTGACCGGCCGGTCGCGCTCGACCTCGGCGATGCCGGCGATCGCCTGCACGATCGGCAGGGCGCGCTGGTCGCCTTCGTACAGATCGACCATTGCCAAGCAGTCGGTGGCCGAGGCGATCGAGTGACCCCATCCGAAGTCGGCCCGCGGCGCGCCGTGTTGCACGGCCTCCCACACCAGTTCGCCCGGGTTCGTGTCGGCCTGCAGCAAGCGCACGACGTCGCGACTGACCTGGCCGACGTAGTCGTGCTCGATGCCGCGGCGCAGCCTGGCCAGGAGGTGGGGCCGCATGGCGTCGGGATCCGGCCGGCGAACCGTGACCCGCACGGTGCCGTCGGCGTCGACCGTTGCCGGGTGGGTGGTGATGTTCTCCTCGCCGATCACACAGGATCCGTCGTCGACCCGAAACTTCCAGTTGTGCCACGCGCAGGTGATCAGGTTGCCGTCGAGAGAACCTTGGGTCATGCCGTACCCCTCGTGCGGGCACGCATGATCGAGGGCGAACACGCCGTCGGATGTGCGGATCAGGCACAGCCGGTGATCGTCGACCCTGACCATCTTCATCGAGCCGACCGCCAGGTCGTCGATGTGGGCGACGCCCGCGGGTGACGCGAGCGCCGACGTCGCGGGCGGGGGCGTGGCAGTAGCGGCAGGTGCATTCATGAGCGGTCACGGTAGAACTTCAACCATGGTTGAAGTCAAGGCATCCGAGGCCAGAAGGTTCTCGGTGGGCGAGTTGGCGGCTCGGGCCGGCGTTGCCACGTCGGCGCTGCGGTTCTACGAGTCCAACGGGTTGGTCCAGTCCGAACGGAACAGCTCCGGCCACCGCCGGTACAAACCCGATGCGTTGCGTCGTGTTGCCTTCATCCGGGTCGCCCAACGCATCGGGCTGTCCCTGGAGGAGATCGCCGCGGCGCTCGCTTCACTCCCGTCGCAGCGCACGCCGACCCGCGACGACTGGAACACGCTGTCGAGTCGGTGGCTGCCGCGCATCGACGAACAGATCGCTGCGCTGGAGACGTTGCGCGACCGACTCGACGGCTGTATCGGGTGTGGCTGCCTGTCGCTCGACACGTGCGAGCTCTACAACCTCAGCGACCGCGCCGCTCGCCGTGGGGCGGGTGCCCGCTACTTGCTGGGCGACCCGATCGACTGAGGTTCAGGCGTTGACAGCGCCGAGGCCGGCGCCCATCACATCGACGAAGTTGTCGTGGTAGAAGGCCTGGCGAGCCTCGGCCGACGTATTGTCCAAGCTGGCTTCGAATCGTTCGATGGGCCGGCGACCACCTTCGACATGCGGGTAGTCGGACGAGAACATGCACACCTCCGGACCGGCTTGTTCGATGATCCAACCGACGTCTTCGGTGGGGTATGGGGTGAAGCGCATCTGCCGACGGACGAACTC
The DNA here is from genome assembly GCA_043758005.1 of Ilumatobacteraceae bacterium. Taxonomy (GTDB): domain Bacteria; phylum Actinomycetota; class Acidimicrobiia; order Acidimicrobiales; family Ilumatobacteraceae; genus JAENVT01. The sequence goes on along the minus strand of JAYVOI010000283.1, from coordinate 373 downwards.
GCTCGGTCGCAACGACAGCGTCCGCAGGCGCTCCTCGTGACGGGAGAACGCGTCGAAGGCAGCTTCCATCTGGCGCATCCACGACGGAACCCACACTGCGCCCTGCTCGATCACGCCGACACGCAACGAGGGGAACCGTTCGAACACGCCGTCGAAGATCATCGTTGCCAGCGTCTGCGCCGGCGGGCCGGCGATGCCCATGTAGTCGACCGAGCGGAAGTTCTCCTCGCCACCGTGGAAGTCGGGTGGGATCGGCAAGCCGTTGTTGAAGTAGTTGGGATCGATGAGTTCGCCGGTGCCGCCGACGTGGAACACGATCGGGATGCGCGCTTCACTGGCCGCCGCCCAGACCGCGTCGAGCGCAAGGTGGCTC
>JAYVOI010000282.1:0-3607 GCA_043758005.1 Ilumatobacteraceae bacterium | reverse complement strand
GGAATACACCAGCGGCGACGCTGCCGAGGGCGTACAGCAGTGCGGTGGCGGCGTGGTCGTCTTTCACCAGCAGCGCCGTTTCCACCGTGAAGGTGGACATCGTCGTGTACGCACCGAGGATGCCGGTGGCCAGGAAGGGACGCACATATCGATTGGCCGGTAACCGATCGAGCAGCACGACCAGCAAGAAGCCGAGCAGGAAGCTGCCCGAAAGGTTTGTCCAAAATGTCGCCCACGGGAAGTGCCCAGGCTTGATGGGGAGGGCCTCGGCGACCTTGAAGCGCGCTGTGGCGCCGATCATCCCTCCGATCGCGATGACCGCGAGCCTCCTATCCAACATCCGCGCCACCTGGGAACCCTATTCGGCGGGTCGTGACTTCATCGTCACACCCCTTCCGTAGAATGGGTTCACCATGAACCTGCCGACCGAGCACGCCACAGATCAGCGTGCAGGGCTCGACCTCGACCTGCTCAATCCCGATCAACTCGATGCGGTCGTTCACCGCGGCGGACCGTTGCTGGTCGTTGCCGGCGCGGGCTCCGGCAAGACCCGGGTGCTCACTCAACGCATCGCCCACCTCATCGACGAGGGCATGCCGCCGTCGTCGATCCTGGCGATCACGTTCACCAACAAGGCGGCCGAGGAGATGCGGCACCGCGTCGCCGAACTGGTCGGCCCTGTCACCCGGGCGATGTGGGTGTGCACGTTTCACGCCGCCTGCGTTCGCATCCTGCGGGCCCACGGTGATCGGCTCGGCTATCCCCGCACGTTCAGCATCTACGACCAAGCCGATTCCCAGCGTCTCGCCGGCTATGTCGTTCGCGATCTCAACCTCGACGCCAAGCGGTTCCCGCCGCGCGCCGCGCACGGTCAGATCAGCCTGTGGAAGAACGAGCTGATCAGTCCGCAGCAGGCCGTCGAACGCGCTGCCAACATCTTCGAACGCAAGCACGCCGACATCTACACCGACTACCAGGCGCGCTTGTTGAAGGCCGGGGCGATGGACTTCGACGACCTGTTGATGAAGACCGTCGAACTGTTCCGCGACTACCCCGATGTGCTGGCTCACTATCAACAACGGTTTCAGCACGTCTTGATCGACGAGTACCAAGACACCAACATGGCGCAGAACGAGATCGCCCTCAGGCTGGCCGCGGAGCACGAACAGATCACGATCGTCGGCGACCACGACCAGAGCGTGTACCGCTTCCGGGGTGCCGACCTGCGCAACATCGGCCAGTTCGAGGAGGCGTTCGACGACGTCACCACGATCGTGCTCGACCAGAACTACCGCAGCACGCAGGCCATCCTCGATGCCGCCAATGCGGTCATCACCAACAACCCTGGCCGCAAGGACAAGCAGCTGTGGAGCGAGCTCGGCACCGGCGAGCGGATCACTCGGTACCACGCCGAAGACGAGGGCGACGAGGCCACCTGGGTCGCCCGCACGATGCAGACGTTGCAGAGCGACGCCACCTTCATGTGGAAAGAGATGGCCACTTTCTATCGAACGAATGCCCAGAGCCGGGTGCTCGAAGAGTCGCTCATGCGCTTCGGCATCCCCTACAAGGTCGTCGGCGGTACCCGTTTCTATGACCGGCGTGAGATCAAAGACGCTATGGCATACCTGCGTGCCGTTGCCAACCCCGCGGACGAGATCAGCGTGAAACGAGTGCTCGGCGTGCCCAAGCGTGGCGTCGGAGAATCGAGCGTTGCCAAGCTCGACGCGCTTGCCGCGAGCACCGGCTCGACGTTCGTCGAGGCGATGCGACATGCGAACGACGCCGGCCTCATGGGGACTGCTGCACGCGGTGTCGAGTCGTTCGTCAGGCTGCTCGACGACCTGGCGCTGCGACTCGACGACGGGCCGGGCGACCTGTTGCAGGCCGCGTTGACCGACAGCGGCTACCTGGCCGAGCTGGAGGGAGACGGTTCGGTCGAGTCCGCAGGGCGCCTCGAGAACCTCGGTGAACTGGTCGGCTCGGCACGCGAGTTCACCCGCCTCGAGGAGTTCCTCGAGCAGGTGGCGCTCGTTGCCGACACCGACGATCTCGACGACGACAACCGTGTGGTGCTGATGACCTTGCACTCCGCCAAAGGTTTGGAGTTTCCCGCAGTGTTCCTTGTGGGTATGGAAGAGGGTGTGTTCCCACACAGCAGGGCGCTCACCGAACCGGTGGAGCTCGAAGAAGAACGGCGTCTCGCCTACGTCGGGATCACCCGCGCCCAGCAACGCCTGTTCGTGGCCCATGCCTGGAGCCGGCAGTTGTTCGGCAGCACCAGCTACAACCCGCCCTCGCGATTCCTCGACGAGATCCCGACGCAGCTGATGGAGCAAGTGGGTGCAGTCAGCGGGCGCAGTTCCTACGGCCGGCAGAGCTACCGCGCCCGCGACGAGTGGTCGAACCCGCCTCCGTACCGTCGCGTCGATCGCGACGACAAGGGCGAAGCCGATCGACATCGCGAACGTGTCGTCGAAGCCGCGCTCGTGGCCGGTCAGCGAGCGAAGCAGCCGTCGCCGTCCAACTCGCAGTTGATCGGCCTCCGTCTCGGTGACGACGTCGAGCACCCGGCGTTCGGCGAAGGTGTGATCATCGACATCCGCGGCCAAGACGACAAAGCCGAAGCCACCATCCGCTTCCGCGACGCAGGGACCAAGCACCTGTCGCTTGCATGGGCACCCCTGAAGAAGCTGTAACGATTGTGGTGATGACCCAACACAGTGCCGAGACCTTGCGCAAGCGGCAGGTCCTCACCCGCCTCTGGACGGGCATCGTGATCGCCTGGTCGGTGATCCGCACGATCGTCATCTGGGCGGCGCTCGGAAGCTACGGATTCAACCCGTGGATCTATCTGGGCATCGATCTGGTGTGCTCCACGATCGACGCCGTCACCACGCCGCGGATGGTGCTGTACTTCATCGACGACCGCTACAAGACGGCCGTGAAGTGGGGGGTCGTGTCGCTCGTCGCCTACGTGGTGCCCGACATCTACATCTTCGTCGGCACGCGGACGCTGCCGAAGAAGGTCATCGTGGTCCTGTGCATCGTGATCGTGGCGATGTTGAGCCTTGCCGTGCTGACGATCGTCCGCAAGATCCGCAAGGGCCGCGCCGAGCGCGCGGTGATCCGGGCGATGGCCACCATGTCCGGTCGTGGTTGAATTGGCGCCATGAAAGCAGCGATCCTCGTCGAAAGCCTGACCGGCCACACCTGGAAGGCCGGCGAGTTGATCGCAGGTCAGTTGCAGCAGGCCGGGTGGGGGATCACCGCGCTGTCACCCGTGCGTCAACCCGACTACGCCGGGTTGCAGGCAGCCGACATGGTCTTGGTCGGCACCTGGATCCACGGGCTGTTCGTCGTCGGCCAGGCGCCGTGGGCGCTCGGCGAGCTGGCCAAGCTGCCGGTCATGACGGGCAAGAAGGCGGCAGCGTTCTGCACGTACGCGCTGAACCCCGGCAAGTCGCTCGACAAGATGACCCGCGTGCTCGACTCGCTGGGCGCCGATGTGCTCGGTGGCCTGGCCTTGCACCGCGCCAAGTTGCCGCAACACACCGAAGAGTTCGCCGCCCGCCTCGTCGAGCGCACCAGCGAACTCGTCTGACCC
>JAYVOI010000281.1:0-3616 GCA_043758005.1 Ilumatobacteraceae bacterium | reverse complement strand
CTGATCGTCGGCGAGGAGATGATCAAGGCCGGTGCGCCGATCGCGGCGATGTGGTTCGCCGATCGACAGATGGGCCCGTCGCTGATCACGTACGGCCGGCCCGATCAGCAGGCCGAGTTCTTGCCGAAGATCCTCTCCGGCGAGACCACGTGGTGCATCGGGATGAGCGAACCTGACGCCGGTTCCGATCTCGCTTCGCTCTCGACCTCCGCCGTCCGGGACGGCGACGACTGGGTGATCAACGGACAGAAGATCTGGACCAGCTTCGGCGAGGTCGCCGACTACTGCTACCTGATCTGTCGCACCTCGACCGAGGGCCCACCCCACGCGGGTATCAGCGAGATCATCGTTCCCATGGACACGCCGGGGATCGAGATTCGACCGATCAAGGACATGACGACCAACCGCCACTTCTGCGAGGTCTTCTACACCGACGCCCGCGTGCCGGTGCTCAACCTCGTCGGGGTCGAAGGCGCGGCGTTCAAGCAGACGATGAAGCAGCTCGAGCACGAGCGCGGCGGCATCGATCGGCTGGTCTCCAACTATGCGCTCTACCAGATCGCGCTCGAACACGCCGATCGATCCAACCCGGTCGTACGCCAAGAGATCGCTGCGTTGGAGATCGGCTATCGCGTCGGCCGGCTGCTGGTGATCCGAGAGATCCTCCGGCAGGCACCGGTCGGGTTCAGTGCGGCGACGAAGTGCTTCGGTACGGAGCACGAGATCCGCGTCGCCGAGTTCGTGGCCCGCACCCTCGGGGCGAGCGCCACGCTGTGGGACCCGCTGACGCAAGGCCTCACGTATGCACCCGGCTACACCATCATGGGCGGCACGTCGAACGTGATGCGCAACATCCTCGGAGAGCGCGTGCTGGGCCTGCCTCGCTGATGTCAGTTGCCGCGCGCGTTCTCGCGGCGGCGGTCATCCTCGCCAGTTGCTCGAGCGATACGACGCGGACGGCCGTCCCGTCGTCGGCAAGTTCGTCGGTGACCGTCGAATCGGTGCCGACCCCCACTGAGACCGGGACCACGTTCGTCGTTGCCACCGCGACCACCTCGATTGCCGTCACGTCACGCGTGACCACCAGCCCCACAGCCGCTGAGCTCGCCAGCGAACTGACAACCGTCGAACGCGCTGCGTCCGCCGGAGATGGCAGCGTCGGGGTGCGCCAACAACTGCTGTATCGCTACCTGGCGGCGCACGCCGATCTCGACGATGCCGTCCTCGCAGGCGCGAGCGACGACGTACGCCTGTCGATCGAGCGGATCGTGGCGGCGCGCCAGTTGGGGCAGGCGCGTCAGGCCGCCAATCCCAACCCTGCACCGCCCAGCACCAACTTGCCTGCGTGGAGCGTGGTCGATCCCCTTCCCGCCGCTGAGCTGATCGCCGACTACCACGATGCCGAGGCAGCGACCGGAATCGCCTGGTACTGGCTGGCCGCCATCCATCTGCAGGAGACCAGGATGGGCCGGATCATCGGCACGTCGTCGGCGGGTGCGATCGGCCCGATGCAGTTCCTCCCGGCCACATGGGAACGATGCTGCACCGGCGACCCGACGATTCCTCGTGACGCGATCATCGGCGCGGCCACGTACCTGACCCAACGCGGTGGCCCGGCCGACATGCAGGCCGCGTTGCACGCATACAACCCGAACGACAGCTACGTCGCGACGGTCACCGCGTTCGCCGAGAACCTGCGTGACACCCCACAGCTGTACGGCGCGTATCGCGAGTGGCAGGTGTTCTACGCAACGTCGGCGGGCACCGTTCGACTGCCCGTCGGATACAGCGCTTCGGAGCCGATCGACGCCGCCACGTACCTCGCCCAACATCCCGACGACGCCGGCTGAGTACGGTTGGCGCGATGGCCGACCTGTTGGAGATCTCTTCACGAATCATCGATTCCGGCCTGGTCGACCAGCCGATCAACCGGGTGACCAACGAGCTCAGCGAACTGGCCGACGACTTGGCAATCGTCGAGAGCTTCAGCCACTGCGTCGCCCTCGACACCGGCGAAGGCCTGGTGTGCTTCGACTCGTCGGGGGTGCACACGGGTGAGGCGGTGATGGCGGCGGTGAAGGGGTGGCGCCCGGACCGGGTGAGCCATCTGATCTACACGCACGGCCACGCTGACCACGTCGGGGGCAGCACCTTCTTCGCGCCAGATCGACCCGCGGTCATCGGCCACCAGAACGTCGCTGCCCGGCTGGACCGCTACGACTACACCAACAACTGGAACCTCATCATCAACGCGCGGCAGTTCGGCGGCATCCCCGGCGAGCTGAACTTGTCGATCGGCGAGGCGGAGGGCGGCGCCCAGGTCTCCATCGCCGATGCCAGGCGATTCCTCCCATCGACCACACTGCGGCCGTCGGAGACATTCGTCTCACGCCACGAGTTGCGCGCCGGCGACACGGCGATCGAGCTCCGCCACGCGCGTGGCGAGACCGACGACCATCTCTGGGCTTGGCTGCCTGATCGCATGTGGATCATGGCAGGCGATTTCGTGATCTGGAACTTCCCCAACGCCGGCAACCCCCAGAAAGTGCAGCGCTACCCGGTGGAGTGGGCAGCAGCGCTTCGCGAGATGATCGCCGCGGAGCCCGAACTGCTGGTGCCGGCCCACGGTCTGCCGATCGCCGGCCGGGCACGAATCGCAACGGTGCTCGGCGACATTGCCGACGCACTGGAGCACGTGGTTGCCGACGTCATCGCGATGATGAACCAGGGCGCGACGCTCGACGCGATCATCCACACGGTCTCGGTTCCTGCCGACACCCTGGCCAAGCCCTACCTGCGTCCGCTGTACGACGAGCCGGAGTTTGTGATCCGCAACATCTGGCGCCAGTTCGGCGGGTGGTGGGATGGCGCGGCCTCGCGACTGAAGCCCTCACCCGATGCGCACCTCGCAGCCGCGATCGCCGAGCTGTGTGGCGGGGCGGCGGCATTGATCGGCCGCGCCCAGCAGGCGGTCGTCGACAACGATCTTCGACTCGCCTGCCACCTCGCCGATCTGGCGGGTTGGGCAGCACCCGACGATCCGGCGATCCACGCAGCGCGTGCGGAGGTCTACATCGAGCGACGCAAGGCTGAGCCGAGCCTGATGAGCAAGGGGATCTTCATGGCTGCGGCACGCGAATCGCAGTCGATCGCCGAGTCGTCAACTCCCTAGCGACACCAGCGCCAGTGCCGTCGCCGCGAATGCCAGACCGACGGCCTGCGTCGTGCTGACGCGCTCGTGATCGAGGCCGAACGCGAGGCATACCGTGCTGACCGGGTACATCGACGAGATGACCGCGACGATGCTCAGCAGACCGCGGTGGCTGGCTTCGAGATAGAACATGTTCGCGGCCATGTCGAGGACCCCCGAGGCCAGCACCAACCAGATCACGGAGCGCAGCGCTCCGCGCCCCGGTCTGGTCGCGCCGACAACGATGGCCACGACCGGGAGCGAGGCAGCGCGGGCCGACACCAGTGGCCACAGACCACTGTCGCCGGCGGTGCGTGCAAAGGCGACGAAGATGAACCCGAACCCCACACCGGCCACCGCGGCCAGCACAACGGTCGAGAACTTCGTCTCCTGGTGCCGGGTCCCGATGGCGCCGCTGACCAAGGC
>JAYVOI010000280.1:0-3620 GCA_043758005.1 Ilumatobacteraceae bacterium | reverse complement strand
AACGACGCCGAGATGTCGGTGACCTTCTTGTTGCCGTCGGGCGTTGCTGCCGCATCTCGGGCCAGCGCGATCGCGCTGATTGCGAACGTCGTGTACATCACCGCGCTGGCGATGTAGCCGATCCGGTGGGCCATGGCCTTCGCGTCCTTCTTGCCGGGCAGCAGGGCCGACACGACTCGCCATGCGGCGTAGAGCAGCATCCCGATCGCCAAGAGCCACAGCAGCACGGTTCCGCCGCTGGATCCGGCGACGGTCTTGATCGCGCCGACGGGGCTTGCCTCTTGCGTGCCGGTCGCCGAGGAACTGCTTGCCCATCCGGACGCCTTGGCGGCGATCGAGAGGGCCAGGTAGCCGGCGATCAGGTAGACGACGCCCTTCGCGAACCAGCCGGCTCGGCCGATCCTGACGGCTCCGGGATGTTCGGCGGCGAGGTTTCCGACCGGGTTGTGGATCGAACCCGCATTGTGGTGAACAGATGAGAGTGACATCGGTGGGATCGTTCCCGCACGCCGATGATTTCAAACAGTGCGAGTGCGCCCCAATGTGACAGCGGCCTCGCGGTGCAGGCGGCCGAAGTTGTAGTACGCAGCGCAGGCGCCCTCCGATGAGACCATGCACGTGCCGATCGGGGTCTCTGGTGTGCATGCCGTGCCAAAGACCTTGCACTCCCACGGCTTGATCACACCCTTCAGGACCTCGCCGCATTGGCATGCCTTCGGATCCGCCACCCGCACGCCGGGGACTGCATAGCGAAGCTCTGCGTCCCACTCGGCGAACTCGGCGCGCAGCCGCAATGCGCTCTGCGAGATGAACCCGAGCCCGCGCCACTCGAAGTGCGGCCGCAGCTCGAAGACCTCGGCCAGGATCTGCAGCGCCCGCGGGTTGCCCTCGTCACGGACCACCCGGGAGTACTGGTTCTCGACTTCACACCGACCCTCACGGATCTGCATCAGCAACATCACGATCGCCTGCAGGATGTCGAGGGGCTCGAAGCCGGCGGTCACCAACGGCTTGCCGTACTTCTCGGGCACGAACCGGTACGGCCGATTGCCGACCACGGTCGACACGTGCCCGGGCCCGAGGAACCCGTCGAGGCGCAGATCGGGCGATTCGAGGATCGCCTTGATCGGCGGCACGATGGTGACGTGGTTGGAGAACACGTGGAAGTTCATCACCCGGTCCTTCCGGGCGTGCAGCAACGTCACCGCTGTCGACGGCGCCGTCGTCTCGAAGCCGACGGCGAAGAACACCACCGATCGATCGGGGTTCTCGACAGCGATCTGCAAGGCGTCGAGCGGCGAGTACACGAAACGAACGTCGGCGCCACGGGCCTTGGCGGCCAGCAGGTTGCCGTTGCTACCCGGCACGCGCATCATGTCGCCGAACGACGTGAAGATCACCCCCGGCGTCTCGGCGATCGCGATGGCGTCGTCGACTCGGCCCATCGGAATGACGCACACCGGGCAACCGGGGCCGTGCACGAGCTCGATCTGCTCGGGCAGTACGTGCTCGATGCCGTGGCGATAGATGGTGTGCGTGTGTCCGCCGCACACCTCCATGAACTTGAAGTGGTCGTCGCCCGCGAGGTCGCCGATGCGCGCGATCAACCGGCGCGCCGTGACCGGGTCGCGATATTCGTCGACGAACTTCACCGGCGCGTCATCCCGTCGGACGGAGGGCGGTCAGCGTGCTGGTGGCCGTCCCGGCGGACTGCAGGCGCTCGGCCAGCATCCCGCCGCCTCTGTTGATCAGGCTGGCGGCCATTGCCAGACCTCCGGTCATCAGTTCTCTGGCCTCGTCGGACGCCCGGATTGTCGACCATGCCTCCTTCAGCTCGTCCAGGCCTTGCTCTCCCGACTTCACACCCATCATGTAACCGACGATCACTCCGATGATCACTCCCATTGCTCGCTCACTCCTCTCGTGATTGCTCCTGTGGTTGTCGACGACGGCGAGGCCATCAGGGCCTCGACCTCGTCGGTGAACATCTCGCCCATCATCTGCAGCGACGCGAGGGCAAGATCGGCTTCGGCCTGGTCGATCTTCGACATGGCGAATCCCACGTGGATCAGCACCCAGTCTCCGGGTACCAGGTGCTCGTCCTCGAGCAGACCGATGTTGATCATCCGACCGACGCCGCTGACATCGGCGCGGGCGAGGTGGTCATGCGTCGGGTGCAGCTCGACGATCTGGCCGGGGATGCCGAGACACATCTCAGTTCTCCTTCTCTGCGACGATCTCGACGCGCACGGTCACTTCTGGTTGGACTTTCAACATCAGGATCCGAGGTGGCTCCATGCCGAAGTCGCGGATGTCGAAGGTCGACGCGCCCCCAAGGTTGAGATTGCCGTCGGAGCCGATCGCCACGGTCATCGAATCCTCGTAGGTGTGCGTGACGCCGCGGAAGGTCAGGTCACCGCGGACGACGTAGTCGGCATCCTCGTTGGTGTGCTTCATCGATTTCAGGTCGCCGGAGATGCTCGGAAACCGCCGTGCGTCGATGCGCCGGTGTAGCTCACGATCCTCGAACGCGTTGCCCGACTTGAGGTTGACGACAGGGAACTCGAGATGACCGAGGACGGGTTGATCGCCGTTGACCTTGCCGTCGGTGATGTCGAGGTCGAGCCAACCTTCGAGGCCCTCGGCCTCGGTGTGGATGGGGTGCACGTTCGAACGCGCTTCGATCCACACGCGGGACCGGGTCGGCAGGATCCGGTAGCGAGCCACGTGCTGTTACATCTCGCGCATCTTGAGGTACCGCGCGACATCCGGTAGCGACTTGACGACGATCGTGGCGAGCAGGGCGAACAGGAGCGAGAAGAGGAGGCGATGGATCATGATTGGGGTTCCTTGTCTGGAGCGGAATGGATGTCGGCGAGAACCTGGTGGACTGCTTCGACGGCTGGTCCGACCGCCGCTGCGACCGGCTCGGAGAGGCCGATGCCCTCGTCGAGGGTCAGTGGCTGGCATCCTACGACCACCACCCGGGGTACATGCCCACCCATGCCGGCCAGCAGGCCGAGGACGACAGCGGGGTTCATCGAATGGGCGTCGACGCCCGTCGGGTCGATCGATTCCACATCGGGCTCGAAGATCGCTACGGTGCCTGCCGGCTCGCCCAACGGCATGGCATCGACCAAGACCAGTGCGTCGTAGCCCTCGAGCAGCTCGTAGGCCAGATGCACGCCGCGAATCCCGAAATCCGCTGCAGTCGTGCCGTCGGGCAGCATGGCCGGGTCGATGTGCTTGATCACCTCGACCCCGAACCCGTCGTCGCCGAGGAAGATGTTGCCGATCCCGGCCACCAGCACCCGCAGCGTTCGCAGGACCTCGATCTCGTCGGGGTGGAAGTACAAGAACCGCCCTTGCCATTCGAGCATGTCGGCTGCCGGATCATCGTCGAGCGCCACGGCGACGTGTTGCGCGCCGTCGACGTCGTTGAACACGCCCTTCACGGTCGCCAGTCGACCGGCGTAGAACAGATCATGTGCGTCTGCCCTGCGGGACGGCCGGAGGCGCACCCGCGTGCCCGTGCCGACCTCGACGCCGCCGATGTCCATCGTGTCGGTGAATGGATCGAACGACGAGTCCTGACCCGGGTCCCACCACGGCACCGACGG
>JAYVOI010000279.1:0-8435 GCA_043758005.1 Ilumatobacteraceae bacterium | reverse complement strand
CCAAACCGTTCTGTGCACCACCAAAGTACTCGGACACATAGGCATAGATGACCGACAACGGCGCGGCGATCTTCAGTGCGGTGAAGAGGTAGGGCACTGCGTTCGGGACTCGGACCTTGCGCATGACCTCCCAGTTGCTCGCCGCGTACGAACGCATCAGTTCGGCATGTGTCGGGTCGACCTGGCGCAACCCTTTGGCAACGTTCACCAGCACCACGAAGAACACGACCAGCGTGACCATCAGGCGCCGAGGAACCTCGCTGGTCGTCGAGAACATGTTGTTGAACACCGAGACGAGGACGAACGCCGGGACCGCGTTGACCGCGATCGACATCGGGGTGACGAGTTCATCGAGCACCTTGAACCGGCTCAGGAGGAACGCCATCAGCACACCGACGATCGAGCCGAAGAGGAGTCCGAACGCGGCATTGGTGCCCGAGACCCGCATCGCTTCCCAGATGTTGCCCCAATTGTCGACGAAGCGGGAGCCGATGTCGCTCGGCGGCACCAGGAAGTACGGCTTGAGATCGAAGCCACGCACGAGCGCTTCCCAGGCGGCGAGCAGCAAGACGCCGAACAGCAGCGGTGGGAGCAGCCCGGATGCGACGGTCGCCAATCGGCGGCTCATCGGTCCTCGACCCCTCGCGCCGTGGGCTCGAACTCTGCGCCTCGTAGCGCTTCGCGGACCTCGGTGATCTTGGCGAAGAACGACGAGTCCTCACGGGTGTCCTCGGTGCGGTGCTCACCCAGCGACACGTCGACGAGCTTGGTGATCCGACCAGGCCGCGGCGACATCACGACCACCTGAGTCGACAGGTAGACCGCCTCGGGTATCGAGTGGGTCACGAAGATCACCGTGGTGCCGGTGCTGGCGCAGATGCGCAGCAGCTCGGCCTGCATGTGCTCGCGGGTCATCTCGTCGAGCGCCCCGAATGGTTCGTCCATCAAGAGCAGCGGCGGGTGTGCGGCAAGGGCACGAGCGATCGCAATGCGCTGCTGCATGCCGCCGGAGAGCTGCCATGGCATGTGCCCCCCGAACTCGGGCAGCTTGACGAGGTCGAGCATCTCCTCGGCACGGGCTCGGCGTTTGGCGCGATCCCAGCCTTTCAGCTCGAGCGGCAATTCGATGTTCTTGGCGACGCTGCGCCAGTCGAACAAGCCGGCCTGCTGGAACGCCATTCCGTAGTCCTGTTCGAGGCGAGCTTGCTTGGCCGTCTTTCCGTTGACCGTGATCGAACCCATGGTCGGCTCGGTGAGGTTGGCGATCAGACGCAGCAACGTGCTCTTGCCGCATCCCGACGGACCGATCAACGTCACGAATGCTCCGGGCTTGATCACCAGATCGATGTCGACCAACGCATCGACCTGGCTGCTCTTGGCCGGGTTGAAGACCTTCTTCACGCCGCTGACCTCGACCGCATTCATGCCGCGACCTCCCGGGGACGATTGCGCATCAGTGCCAGGTCGACGATCGACACCAACCCGGCCATCACCAGACCCAGGAACGCAGCGCCGATGACAGCTGTGTACACGATCGCCGGATCGCTGGTGGTCGCTCGAGCGAACTCGATCACCAGCCGGCCGATGCCTCCGCGGAGGCCGATCGAGATCTCCGAGACCACGACGCCGATCACTGCGCCGGCGGCACCCAACTTCAGTGCAGGGATCATGTACGGCAACGCGGCTGGGAAGCGCAACTTGAACAACGTGCTCCGCCACGGTGCCGCGAGACTGTCCATCAATTCGAGCGACGATGCCGATGGCGACTGCAAGCCGCGAAGCGTGCCCACGGCGATCGGGAAGAACGTGAGGAATGCACCGAGCAACGAGGCAGACATCCAGGGTTCCCACACGAAGCCGCCGAACTGGAGCTTGCCGCCCCAGCTGCGGATCAGCGGAGCGAGGGCGATGAGGGGAATCGTCTGCGAGATCACGAGGTACGGCAGCACCGCCCGCGCCGCGATCTTGAACCGCGTCATGATGACGGCCAGCAGCACCCCTGCGATCAATCCGAGAGCGAACCCGGCGAGAACGAGACGGAACGAGTACAACACCGCTCTCAGCACGACGGAGAACACGGATTCGTCCGACGATCTGCTGATCGGATCGCTGAATCGCGAGGCGATGTCTGACACGTGGGGCATCACCCGGTCCTTGGCCCGCGGCAGGATCTTCCAGCCGAACACGCTGCCCCCGTCTTGTGGGCCCAGCCGCTTGTACAGCTCCCACCCCGCGGCGACGAGCGCCATCGAGAGCACGAACATTGCCGCCCGCCGGACGCGGTACAGGTACGCCCGCTGCCGCTCACCATTCGCGCGACCTTCGGATCGCACGACCAACTCAGCGGTCACGCTTTGGCCTTGACCGTTTCGGCGACCGCCGGCAACACCTTCTCGCCGTAGACCTGCAGCGTGTGGTCTTTGTCGTCGTGTTGCAGGTAGATGCTGAACTGATCCACACCGAGATCCTTCAGCGCAACCATGCGATCGATGTGTTGGTCGACCGGGCCGACGATGCAGAACCGATCGACGATGTCGTCGGGCACGAACTGGGTGTGCACGTTGCCGGCCTGCCCGTGCTCGTTGTAGTCGTAGCCCTCGCGGCCCTTGATGTAGTCGGTCAGGGCTTGGGGCACCGCACCACTGTGATCGCCGTATCGGGCGACGATGTCGGCGACGTGGTTGCCGACCATCCCGCCGAACCAGCGGCATTGCTCCCGGGCGTGGGTCAAGCTCGCTGCGGTTCCATCGGTGACGTACGCCGGTGCGGCGACGCAGATGGTGATCTCCGCGGGATCGCGACCCGCTGCGGCGGCAGCATCGCGGACCGCCTTGATCGTCCATTCGGCGATCGACAGGTCGGCCAATTGCAGGATGAACCCATCGCCGACCTCGCCAGTGAGCGCCAGCGCCTTCGGCCCATACGCAGCGATCCACACCTCGAGCGAACTGTCGACCGACCACGGAAACCGAAGTTGCGATCCCTTGTACTCGACGCTGCGCCCATTGGCGAGCTCGCGGATCACATGCACCGACTCTCGCAAGGTGGCCAGCGTGGTCGGTGCCCCGTTGGTCACGCGGACAGCGGAATCTCCGCGCCCGATGCCGCACACCGTGCGATTGCCGAACATCTCGTTGAGGGTCGCGTACACGCTGGCAGTCACTGTCCAGTCGCGTGTAGCCGGGTTGGTGACCATCGGTCCGACGACGACCTTGCGCGTCTCGGAAAGGATCTTGCTGTAGATGACGTAGGGCTCTTCCCACAAGATGTGCGAGTCGAAGGTCCAAACATGCGTGAACCCGTACGCCTCCGCCCGCTTGGCCAGATCGACGACGCGCGCCGAAGGAGGCGTCGTCTGCAAAACCACCCCAAAGTCCATCTAGCCCCACTCCTCAACTTGTTCGGCGACACCCACGGAGCAGGGGCGAGAGCCCGCCGTTCGCTCCTCGACACGGTAGGTCAGGGGTGGGGTTCCCCTGACCGTGTCGAGTGACGAACGCCGAGACTCGGCGAAGCCGGGGCTGAAGGGCTGGACCACACTCACCGGTTCTGGGGGAATCCGAGGTCGACGGTGCTGGTGCTGGGGTCGGGCCAACGCGAGGTCACGACCTTGGTCTTGGTGTAGAAGTTCACGCCTTCCGGCCCGTACATGTGGGTGTCGCCGAACAAGCTGGCCTTCCACCCTCCGAAGCTGTAGTAGCTGACCGGAACGGGAACCGGCACGTTCACACCGACCATGCCGACCTGCACGTCGAACTCGAACTGGCGAGCCGCTCCACCGTCGCGGGTGAAGATGGCCGTGCCGTTGCCGTATGGGTTGTCGTTGATCAGTTGCAGGCCTTCCTGATACCCGGCGATGCGCGTGACCGTCAGCACCGGGCCGAAGATCTCGTCGTCGTAGCAGGCCATGCCGGGCTTGGCGTTGTCGATCAGCGACGGCATGAGGAAGAAGCCACCGCCCGGCGCGCCGTGGCGACCATCGACCACCAACGTGGCACCCTCGCCTTCGGCGCCGGCGATGTACCCGGCGACCCTGTCGCGGTGCTCGCCGGTGATCAGCGGACCCATCTCGCTCTCCGACTCGCTGGCCGGGCCGACCTTGATGGCCGGGATGCGATCCTTGATCTTGTCGACCAACGCATCGGCGATCGACTCGCTGGCGAGCACGACCGAGATTGCCATGCAGCGTTCCCCCGCCGAACCGTAGGCAGCGCTGACGGCCGCGTCTGCCGCCATGTCGAGGTCTGCGTCGGGCAGCACCAGCATGTGGTTTTTGGCTCCGCCGAGCGCCTGCACCCGCTTGCCGTTGCGGGTTCCGGTTTCGTAGATGTACTTGGCGATCGGTGTCGAGCCGACGAAGCTGACTGCAGCGATGTCGGGATGATCGAGGATCCGATCGACGGCCACCTTGTCGCCGTTGACGACGTTGAAGCAGCCATCAGGAAGACCGGCCTGTTTCAGCAGTTCGCCGATGAACATGCTCGCAGAGGGATCCTTCTCACTCGGCTTGAGCACGAACGTGTTGCCGCACGCCAACGCATTGGCGAACATCCACATCGGCACCATCCCGGGGAAGTTGAACGGGGTGATGCCGGCGACCACACCGAGGGGCTGCTTGATGCTGTAGACGTCGATGCCCGTGCTGGCCTGCTCGCTGTAGCCACCCTTCAACAGGTTCGGGATGCCGCAGGCGAATTCGATGTTCTCCAGGCCGCGGGCCACTTCGCCGAGGGCGTCGCCCAGCACCTTGCCATGCTCCCTGCTGATCAACGAGGCGATCTCCTTGCGGTTGGCGTCGACCAACTCGCGCATGTGGAACATCACCTCGGCACGTCGGGAGAGGTTCGTGGAACGCCAAGCCGGAAACGCCGACTTGGCCGACCCAACGGCAAGATCGACCTCGGCAGCTGAAGCGAGGTCAACAGCGGAGGCCTGCTGCCCAGTGGCAGGATCCCACACCACGCCAGTCCGCCCCGAAGCGCCCTCGAGCACCTTCCCATCTACCCAATGCGAAATCCGATTCATTGTCTTTCAGCCTTCTTCCTGATCCGACGGCGAGGTGGACGCCCGCCGAGTGTGTTGAGGGACCAGGCACCAAATCTCCGGTGCAACCGGATATTCAGTGACTTGCCCCGAGATGAGTGAGCGTGAGATGAGTGAGTAGTGAGGAGCCGACGGTTGGTCTTCGATCCCGAGACGGTAGGTCAGGGGCGGGTTTCCCCTGACCGTGTCGAGGGACGAAGACCAAGCGGCGGCGACGAACGGGTCAGACGAGGTACTGACTGAGCCCACGCTTGATGAATTGACCGTGGCCTTTCTTGCCCGTGTAGGTGTCGTTCTCCATGACCACGACCCCGCGCGACAAGACCGTGTCGACCTTGCCGTCGATCACCCACCCCTCCCAGGCCGAGTAATCCATGTTCATGTGGTGCTTGTCGTTGATCCCGATCTTGGTCTTGGTGTTGGGGTCCCACACCACGACGTCGGCGTCGCTGCCCGGGGCGATCACACCCTTCTTCGGATACATCCCGAACATCCGCGCCGGCGTTGTGCAGCAGGTCTCGACCCATCGCTCCAGCGACAACTCGCCGGCGACGACACCCTGGTAGATCAGCTCCATGCGGTGCTCGACGCCACCGATCCCGTTGGGGATCTTGGCGAAGCTTCCGAGCCCCATCTCTTTCTGATCCTTCATGCAGAACGGACAGTGATCGGTCGACACCACGGCGAGCTCGTTCATCCGTAGGCCCTTCCAGAGATCACCCTGGTGACCGTGGCCCATCTGGCCGATGTAGTCCGGGTCGTGATCCTTGCTGCGAACGGGGGTGCTGCATACCCACTTGGCGCCCTCGAAACCCGGCTTGCCGAGCGTCTCTTCCAACGTCAGCCAGAGATATTGCGGGCAGGTCTCGGCGAACACGTTGCGACCTTCATGACGGGCGGCGGCGACCTCATTCAACGCGTCGCCAGCCGACATGTGCACGATGTACAGCGGCACGTTGCCGGCGACGTGACTGAGCACGATGGCGCGATGCGTGGCTTCTGCCTCGAGCGGCGAGGGCCGGGTGTAGCTGTGGAACTTTGGGTCAGTGTCACCGCGGGCCAAGGCCTGCTGCACCAGAACGTCGATGGCGATGCCATTCTCGGCGTGCATCATGATCATCGCCCCGCACTCGGCGGCCGACTGCATGGCACGCAGCAGCTGGCCGTCGTCGCTGTACAGCACGCCTGGGTAGGCCATGAACAACTTGAAGCTGGTGACGCCTTCGTTGTCGACGAGGTACTTCATGCCCTTCAGGGACTCCTCGTCGACGCCGCCGATGATCTGGTGGAAGGCGTAGTCGATGGCGCACTGGCCCTCTGCCTTGCGATGCCAGTCGGCGAGCGCAGTGTGCACGTCGCCGCCCGTGTTCTGTACCGCCATGTCGACGATCGTGGTGACACCGCCCCACGCGGCGGCGCGGGTGCCGGTCTCGAACGTGTCGCTGGCCAGGGTGCCACCGAAGGGCATCTCCATGTGGGTGTGCACGTCGATACCGCCGGGGATGACGTACTTGCCGAGTGCATCGATGACTCGATCGCAGCCCTCTTCGGTGAAGTAGCCAGGAGAACCCAGCGCGGTCACGGTCTCGTCGGTGATCAACACGTCTTGGGCGATCACGCCGGTGGTCGAGATGACCCGGCCGTTCTTGATGAGTGTGGTGGTCATGGTGCTCCTACCGCTCGACCAGTTCGTCGTAGGCATCCGGGCGGCGATCGCGGTAGAACGCCCACCGGTCGCGCACCAGTTTGATCGTGTCGAGGTCGAGATCTCGCACAACCAGCTCCGGCTTGTAGGCATCGCCGACGTCACCGACGAACTGGCCTTCAGGATCGACGAAGTAGCTCTGCCCATAGAAGTCGTCGTCACCGAGCGGCTCGATGCCCACACGGTTGATGGCACCGACGTAGTACATGTTGGCGACAGCGGCAGCCGGCTGCTCGATCCGCCAGATGTACTCGCTGAGGCCTCGATGTGTGGCAGAGGGGTTGAACACGATCTCGGCGCCGTTCAACCCGAGGGCGCGCCAGCCCTCCGGGAAGTGACGGTCGTAGCAGATGTACACACCGACCTTGCCGACTGCCGTCTCGAAGATCGGATAGCCACCGTTTCCGGGACGGAAGTAGAACTTCTCCCAGAAGCCCTTCGTCTGCGGGATGTGCTGCTTGCGGAACTTGCCGAGGTAGGTGCCATCGGCATCGATCACTGCGGCGGTGTTGTAGTACATCCCGGCCTGCTCGTGCTCGTACATCGGCAGCACCATCACCATGCCCAGTTCCTTGGCGATGCTCTGGAACCGGCGCGTCGTCGGGCCGTCGGGGATCAGCTCGGTGTAGCTGTAGTACTGCGTGTCTTGCACCTGGCAGAAGTACGGACCGTAGAACAGCTCCTGGAAGCAGATCACCTGCGCGCCCTCGGCCTTGGCGTCGTGCGCGGCCTGCTCGTGCTTGTCGATCATCGCCTCCTTCGTCCCGGCCCAGTCGGTTTGGAGAAGCGCTGCTCGCACGATGTTCACCATGCCGCGATCGTAATGTGACCTTCAGGGGCGCACAATAACTGGATTGTTACCGTACATTCAGTTCACGGAGCCGAAACAGACGGGGTGCAGTCAGGCGCAGACACCCGGTACGGCCACGATCGCACGACGACTCCTCCTCCTCCTCCGGTTCCGCGTCCACCCCGGGATCGAGGCTCGACTCGTCCGATTCGAACGCGGCACGACCACCCAGACACCCACGAATCCCAGCGTCCTGGCGCACCCTCCACAGAGCTATCGGCTCGTGTCGCCACGTGCAGAAGTCCCACGCATCGAACGCTGACAACGCGGCTATTGTTACCGCACAATGGCCGTGACGTTCACCGACGCGATCGAGGACCGCAGCGCCCGCGGCATCGCTGCGGCCGTCGGGCGGATGATCACTCGTGGCGACCTCCCGGTCGGCACGCGATTGCCGACCGTCCGCGAGCTGTCGAAGTCGCTCGGCGTGTCGCCGACGACGGTCAGCGAGGCCTGGCAGACACTGACGTCGGTCGGCGCGATCGACGCCCGCGGCAGGCAGGGCACGTTCGTGCGTCAACCCACCGGGCCCGGCTCGCCACGTCGCTACCGGCGCGTCACCGAAGGCCCCGGGCACTTCGCGCTCGACCTGTCGACCGGCACCCCACCATCAGGCCTGCTCCCCGACCTCGGCCCCGTCGTCGCCAAAGTCAGTCGGCAATCGCTGACGTCCAGCTACCTCGACAACCCGGTGCTGCCCGAGCTCGAGGCTCGCCTGCACGCCGGATGGCCGTTCCACGCCGAGGCGTTGACCGTCGTCGACGGGGCGATGGATGCACTGGATCGAGTTGCCCAGGTCGTCGTGCGGCTCGGTGACCGAGTGCTCGTCGAGCACCC
>JAYVOI010000278.1:0-3653 GCA_043758005.1 Ilumatobacteraceae bacterium | reverse complement strand
CGTACGCCGGGTCGTTCGCAGTCGAAGCGATCGACCCGAGCATTCGGTTCGTGCTCGACATCGGCGAGTCGGTCTGCGTCCTCGACGAGGCCGCGGCGGTCTCCGTTCCCTGCCTCAGAGGGACCGCCGTCGAACTGACCGTGGCGCTCAGCCTGCGGGCACCGATGCCCGCAACAACACCGATCGAATGGACCAACCTCGTCGCCGGGTTGGCGACCGCCTTCGATTCCGTCTGAGTCCGGCGGGCGTTGCGCACTCGGACCGGTGCTCCGTTCTCGTCGGCGTTTGCGGATCTGGGCGCCACAGATCTCGTTGCGCGGCGTCGGTGAGCGGACCTTGGCGCCCAGATCGTTGGTACGGTGCGGCCTCTTGCCCTGCTGCGCCTGGTCGGGCGCGCTGTGAGTACCCACAATGCCGAAATCGCGCCCGACCGGTCGGGTGGTCCGTGCGCCGGTGCGCCGGAGCGGGCACGACGCACGAGTGGGTCAGTCGTCGATCGGCTCGAAGTCGGCCTTCGTGGAACCGCAGTCGGGGCAGGACCAATCGTCTGGAAGGCTCTCGAACGGGGTTCCCGCCGGGACGCCGGACTGTGGATCTCCCTCGCGTGGGTCGTAGATGTGGCTGCAGATCATGCATCGGTATCGCTTCGGCATGCGACGACCATACGCCTTGTCCCCAGGGACGCCCGACAGGGTGCTAGAGGCCGGCGGCCTCGAGCAGGCGCAGCCACAGCTCCGACATGGTCGGGAAGGCGGGGACCGCATGCCACAGACGATCGAGGGGAACCTCGCCGACGATCGCAATCGTGGCGGAATGCACCAGCTCGCCGATCTCGGGACCGACGAACGTGGCCCCGACGACGACGTTGCGAGCCCGGTCGATCACGAGCTGCGAGGTGCCGACCGTGTGCGTGCCGCGTGCTGACGCCGCCGCAACATGACCGGTCTCGTACCGCACGGTACGCACGTCGAGGCCGCGCTCGAGCGCCTTGGCCTCGGTGAGGCCGACGGAGCCGATCTGCGGATCGGTGAACACGACGCCGGGCACAGCGACATGATCTGCCCACGCCGTGATCGTCTTGCCGAGGATCACGTCGCCGCAGATCCGGGCTTGGTACTTGCCCTGGTGGGTCAGCAACGCACGCCCGTTGACGTCGCCGATCGCATACAGCCAGCCGCCATCGACCTCGGTCGCCCGCAGTGAGTCGTCGACGTTGATGTAGCGGCCGGGCTCGAGACCGAATTGGTCGAGACCGAGGTCGGTTGTGTTGGGTCGCCTGCCCACCGCCACCAGCAACTCGTCGCCCTCCAGCACCTCGCCGTTGTCGAGCGTCAGCCGAACAGGCCCATCAGTGCCGTCGCGCTCGGCGCCCACAGCCCTCGATCCTGTTAGCACCGTGATCCCGTCGTCGCCCATCGCCGCGGCGAGCTGCTGGCCCGCGAACGGCTCGTGCATCGACAGCAATCGTGGGCCGGCCTCGACGATCGTCACCTCGGTGGCACCGAGCCGCTTCCAGGCCTGCGCCATCTCGACGCCGACGACGCCGCCGCCCAACACGACGAGTCGCTGGGGCACCTCCTTCGCCGAGGTGACGGCGCGGCTGTCCCACACCGAGATGTCGCGCAGGCCGGGGATCGGCGGAATGGCCGCGCTCGAACCAGTGGCGACGACGACGGCCTTGGCGGCACGGAGTGTGCGCACCGATCCGTCGGTCGCGGTGACATCCACGACCCGCTCGCCGACGATGCGGCCGCGACCACGAATCAACGCAACGCCCACGCTGTCGAGCCACCGCACTTGGCCGTCGTCGTTCCAGTTGCTCGCCAACTCGTCGCGACGAGCCAGCGCCGCAGCAACGTCGATCGTGCCGGTGATCGCCTCTGCGGCACCGGGCACGCGGCGGGCAGCTGCGATCACCTCGCCGGGACGGAGCAGCGCCTTGGACGGCATGCACGCCCAGTACGAACACTCGCCACCGACGAGCTCGGCCTCCACGACCGCAACGCTCATCCCGCCGGCGGCGACGCGCCCGGCGACGTTCTCGCCTGCCGGGCCGGCACCGATCACCACGACATCGAAGTTCTCATCCATGACCACTGCTGTACTCCCACTAGCCGATTCGTTTCAAACCAGCCTTCTTCGTAACGGTCGGGCGGCCAACGACACCGCACTGCCAATCGTCAACCGTTGACGCTCACATCGAGAAGGGAGAGATCCATGCGCGGTCTCGTCGGAAAGAACGCAATCGTCACCGGAGGGAGTTCCGGCATCGGCCAGGCCATTGCCCTGCGCCTCGCCCAGGAAGGTGTCAACGTCGCCATCAACTACGTCGGCAAGATCGACGGGGCTTGTGAGACGAAGTCGGCGATCGAGCGCGGCCTCGATTCCTGCATGGCCTCGATGCAGGCCAGTGGCACCAAGCCGATCGTCGTCGAGGCCGATGTCAGTAGCGAGGAGCAGGTGATACGCATGTTCGGCGAAGTGATGTCGAGCTACGGCGCCATCGACATCTTGATCAACAACGCCGGCATCCAGATCGCTGCCGACAGCGACCAGTTGTCGGTCGACGACTTCGATCGGGTGATCGGTGTGAACCTGCGCGGTTCGTTCCTGTGCGCTCGGCAGGCAATTCGACACATGCTGGAGGACGGCCGCCGCGGCGCGATCGTCAACGTCTCGAGCGTGCACCAGATCATCCCGAAGCCACGGTTCCTCGGCTACTCGGTGTCGAAGGGTGGCATGCAGAACCTCACCCACACCCTCGCGCTGGAGTACGCCGCGCGCGGGATTCGGGTCAACGCCGTTGCTCCGGGCGCAACCCTGACACCCATCAACCGGGCGTGGGCCGACGACCCGGTCAAGCGGGCCCTCGTCACGCAGCACATCCCCATGCGTCGCCCGGCGGAGTCCGAGGAGATGGCTGCAGCGACTGCGTTCTTGTGCAGTGAGGAAGCTGCTTACGTGACCGGGCAGACGTTGTTCGTCGACGGCGGCCTGACCCTGTACGCCGATTTCGAGAGCACGTGGTCGTCGGAATGAGTGCGATCGTGTTGAGCAACGTCGAACCCTCTCGATACGGCCCCGGCGATCAGGCCGGCGCGTTCAACGAGGCGACGGCGCAGGGCGTGGCACAAGCCGCCCGGTTGGTGCGCACCGGGAAGGTCTTCGACCTCTCCCACGTCATCGACGACGGCATCCCTGCGTTCCCGGGGCGCACGTTCAAGCAGGTGCTGATGACGACGGCCCACCAACTGAACCGGCGCCGCCCCGACGCCGGCGAGCGCGGCTGGGGGCAGAACGACGTCAACTGGATCGTCGAGCAGATCGAGGCGACCCAGCAGATGGGGACGCACGTCGATGCCCTCAACCACCTGCAGATCGGCGACCAAGTCTACAACGGATGGAACCTCGACCAGATCGTCGAGGAGTATGGCACCAACCGGCTGGGTGTCGACACGCTGCCACAGCTGGTGACACGCGGCCTGCTGATCGACGTCGCCAAGTTCAACGGCGCGCGCCGACTCGCCGCCGGCGAGGTGATCCGCCCCGAGTGCGTGCAGGAGATCCTCGATGATCATGGGCTGCGTGTGCGGCCCGGCGATGCCCTGCTGTTCCACACCGGATGGGGCGCACAATGGGCCGACGCCGACGCC
>JAYVOI010000277.1:0-3676 GCA_043758005.1 Ilumatobacteraceae bacterium | reverse complement strand
AGCGCGTCACGCTCGGCCATCGTCAGTCCGACGCCCATGTTCCCCATCACGTCGTACTCGTCCGCGTACTCGACGCCCCGGTCGTCCCACGCATGGTTGAGACCGTAGGCGTGGCCCATCTCCTGGCCGAGCAGGTACGGGCTCGTGTAGTTCCCCGCCTGGAGGATCGTGCCACCAGCGAAGGCCGTCCCCGTGACCCCACCCTGGAAGCCGCCGGAGTCGTGGCCATTGGTGGCGTTGGTGATCACGAGGACCCGTGACGACGCGGAGATCGCCACCGCGGGATGCGCGGCGATGCAATCGCGCATCAAGGCGGGGCGGTCGACGGGGATGCCCCCGGCGGTGTGGTAGTTCGCCCTGGCCCGGATCGGCTGCCAGGCGTCGACGACCGAGCCGTTCAGGTCGATCGTCCCGAACGAGTTGTCGCGCCAGTAGGCGCTGGCCGACGTGGTCGCGGTGCCGAACAGCGCCGACTGGATGGTGTCGGTGGTCGCCGGGATCGACGGCACGTCGGCGTAGCTGCACTCCAGTACCACCCATGGGGTGTGGCCGGCGACGGGGACCACGGTGCCGGCGGTCGCTGCAGTGGCGAGGACCCCGACGCCGAGGGCGACCGCGGCGGCCGCCGAGCGGGGTTGGTGGATGAGGTGATCGCGGGGGTTGGTCGGACCGAGTTGCGGCATCGGTCGTTACAGGCGCGGGTGATGGCGTATTTCTCGATTGGGATGGCGTTGCATTCGGAGGGCTCGTATGAGGACGTGTTGTCGTTGTTGACGGATGGGTTGTCGTGGACGACGGGGGCGGTGCCGGTGCGGTTGCCGTCGAAGTCGGCGATCTTCCAGGCTCGGGCCCGGTTGGGGTTCGAACCGGTGGAGGCGTTGTTCCGTCGGGTCGCTCGTCCGCTCGCCGGTGCCGACGCGTCGGGTGCGTGGTTGGCGGGGCGGCGGGTGGTGGCTATCGATGGGACGTGTCTGGATGTGGCCGACACCGTGGCGAACGCTGGGTGGTTCGGGCGTCCCGGGGTGAACAAAGGTGAGCAGGCCGCGTTTCCTCAGGCCCGACTGGTGGCGGTGGCGGAGTGCGGCACCCACGTCGTGTTCGATGCCGTGGTCGGCGCGTACACGACCGGGGAGAACACGCTGGCGGCCGAGTTGATCGATCGGTTGCCAGCCCGGACGCTGCTGCTCGCCGATCGGGGGTTCTGCGGGTTCCCGTTGTGGCAACGGGCCGTGAAAGCGGGTGTGGACCTGTTGTGGCGAGCCAAGTCGAACATGAAGCCCCGCCCTATCAAGACCCTGGCCGATGGGACATGGTTGGCGGAGTTGCGAGCGTCGGGAAACGCCGGAGGTCACAGCGGCGGGTTGATCATTCGGGTCATCGACTACCAGATCGACGACGGACGACCCAACGACGAGACCTACCGGCTGTTCACCACCCTCCTCGACCCGGCCGAGGCGCCCGCGGTCGACCTCGCGGCCGCGTACGCGCAGCGATGGGAGATCGAAGCGGTGTTCGACGAGCTCAAAGTGCACCAGCGCGGACCGCGTACGGTGTTGCGCTCGAAATCGCCTGAGCTCGTGCTGCAAGAGGTGTGGGGTCACCTGTGTTGTCACTACGCCATCCGTACTCTCATGTGGGAAGCCGCCGATCACGCTCACGTCGACCCCGACCGGGTCAGTTTCGTCGCTGCTCTGCGTATCGCGCGTCGCTCCATCGCAGGAGCGCGCGCTTTTCCCCCTCGGGCCCGTGACCGCGGATGGCGCCACGCCATCGCGCTCATCGTTCAGCGACTCAACCCGATTCGCCGCCATCGTGCCAATCCCCGAGTCATCAAACGCAAGATGCCCAAATGGCACGTCAAACGAGCCCGACACCGCGACTGGCCCCGACCAACCGGGCCACCCGTCCCCACCATCATTCACACTAACTGAACGGTATTAGGGCTAGCCCGGCTGTTTCAGTAGCTGGCTTGGTGTGGGGGGTGGGGGTACGCGAAGAGGCCCTTCTGGCAGGGGAGACTGCGGTTCTCGAGGCCGTTGTCAGCACTACCAGAGGGGCACTTCGATGGTGAAGCGTAGTCGTAGACGTGGGCGGGTTCTGGTGAGCGCTGACGGGACGAACGTCGTGTCCCATGTCGGTGCCCGCCTGTTGTCGGATCTCGCTGACGCGAGTGGTCTGACCGGGGCTTGTCGGCGGCGATGGCCCCAACGAAGCAGCGGCGCCGAGGCCACGACCGGGGCGAGGTCGTGGCGGATCTCGCCGTGATGATCGCCGATGGCGGCGACGCCATCTCCGATCTGGCCGTGTTACGGAACCAGCCCGACTTGTTCGGTGAGGTGGCGTCCACGCCGACGGCGTGGCGCACACTCGAAGCGATCGACGCTGCTGCGCTCGAGCGGATCGCGCTGGCCCGCGCGGCGGCGCGTCGTCGGGTGTAGGCCACGGGTGTCGATCCGGGGTTCTACGTGATCGACATCGACGCCACGCTCGTCACCGCGCATTCGGACAAGCAGGGCGCCGCACCGACCTACAAGCGCGGGTTCGGGCATCATCCGCTCCTGGCGTTCTTGGACGCCACCGGCGAAGCCCTGGCCGGGATCCTGCGCCCGGGAAACGCCGGATCGAACACCGCCAGCGACCACATCGACATCCTCGCCCTCGCCCTCGCGCAGTTGCCGGTCGACCCGAGGGTGGTAGAGGTCGTGGCCCGAGCGGACTCGGCGGGGTTGACACACGGCTTCGTGAACGCCTGCCGCGAGAGCGGGGTGCGGTTCTCGATCGGTTACGACCTCACCGAACCGGTCCGGACCGCCTGTCTCACCGTCCCCAAACGCGTGTGGCGGCCAGCGGTCACCGCCGACGGCCGCGACGATCGCGAAGGCGCCGACGTCGCCGAGATCACCGACCTGATCGATCTGTCGCGTTGGCCGACGGGCACGCGGGCGATCGTGCGACGCGAAGAACCCCACCCCGGCGCGCAGCTCACCTTCACCGATGTCGACGGGCACCGGTTCCAAGTGTTCATCACCGACTAACCCGACCGTGACATCGCCTACCTCGAAGCCCTGCAACGCGGTCGTGGTCGAGCCGAGAAACTGATCTGCGACCTGAAACAGACCGGACTCACCAACCTCCCCTCCGCCGACCTGGCCATCAACACGGCATGGCTCACCACCGCGCTCATCGCCCACGACCTACTCGCCTGGACCCGTCTCGTCGCCCTCGACGGGCACCTGGCCCGCGCCGAACCGAAACGCCTCCGCTACTGCCTCCTGCACACCGCCGGACAACTCGTCCACCGCAGCCGACAGACCCACCTTCGGATCCCCGCCAGTTGGCCCTGGGCCACAGAGCTCGTCATCGCGTTCAAACGAGTCGAGTTCCTCCGACTCCTCACCTGAACACCGGCCAGCGGGCACCGACCCCGCCACGGCGTCACCGAGTCGGACAACCCGCCACCACACGACATGTCCACCCGACGCGCACACGCTGCCGTTCGACACCACCACCGCACACTGCCGCCACACCACGACCGGCAGAACCCCGACCCAGGCTGCCTACTGAAAGGTTCGGGTTAGTTAGTTCTGGAGGGTGAACTCGATGTGGGCTCGGTCGGGCCAGAGCTCGTCGCTGGCGAGGTCGAAGATGATGGTCTGGCTCGCTCCGGGGGCGAGGG
>JAYVOI010000276.1:0-8560 GCA_043758005.1 Ilumatobacteraceae bacterium | reverse complement strand
GGATGCACCTGATCGCTCCGTTCAACGCCGGCTACGACGCCGCGCTGCAGGCGTGCGGCCGCAACCCAGCCGACTACCAGATCTCGGTGATGATCCCTATCTGCGTGGCCGACACGACCGACAAGGCCTGGGAGATCGCCGGAGCCGGCATCGAGTACTTCGTCAACTTCTACCAGATGCGCAAGAACCTGCAGGGGGAGCCGGCGCCTGCTGACGCGCGGGTCACGCAGGAGATGTTGCGCACCGGCAACGCCGGGTTCTGGTTCGCCGCCGTCGGCACGCCCGACGACGTGATCGCCAAGCTGCGCCCATTCGTCGACGGCCATCTCGGGCGCATCACCCAGTTGGCGTTGCAGATGCGTCAGCCGGGAATGAACACCGCCGACACACACCGGTCGATGCGCATGTTCGCCAACGACGTCATCCCGGCGCTGCCGTAGCGATCGGGTCGGCGATCGCCCGAGTCACACCAAGAGGATCGGTCAGCGGGGCGAAGTGGTTCGTTGCCAACTCGTGTGTCGTCCAGCGTGGATCGTGCCGGACCTGATCGTAGACGGCCCGAAACGACGCCGTCTCGTGGTCGGTGCACAACACATACGACAGCGCGATGTGCTCGGGCACCTCGTCGAGCGCCACGACCGGCTCGACCATTGCCTTCCAGGGTTGCGGACGCAGACGCGGACGTACAAACGCCAGCACCGCTTCATCGGTGACACCGAAGTACTCGGGATCGCGGATCGGGAACGGCGTGCGGGCCTCGGCGTACTGGCGGGCCACCGCGCCCGTTTGACCCGTCGACATGTCGGCCAGCGATTGCCCGTTGACCGGAACGAACGCGTCGAGGTAACACGCCGACCGGATCCGGCTCGGCACCCTGGCGATCACGCCAGTGATCACCATTCCGCCGTAGCTCCAGCCGACGAGATCGACATCGGTGAGATCGTCGAACTCGATGTGCCCGACGATGTCGTCGACATGCGTTCTGAGTCCGATGTCGTCGCTCAACAGATGGGACCGGTCGCCGAGCCCGGTCAGCGTCGGAGCCGTCACCACGTGGCCCAGCCGCGTCAGTTCCGCCACGACGTCCTTCCACACCCATCCACCGGCCCACGCCCCGTGGACCAGCACGATCCGCTGTGGCGTCACGAAGGACGAGAGTCGGGCCGCACCCGCACGATCTGGATGCGTCGCTCCGTCTTGGCCTGGTAGTCCTCGTACGGCGGGTAGATCGCCACCATCTGCGACCAGAAGCGATCGCGGCTGTCACCTTCCGGCTCGGTCGATGCCGTGCCAGGTACAACGTCTGCACGATCCTGAATCGTCACGGACGGATCAGCGACCAGGTTGAGGTACCACAGCGGATGCTGGGGGCGACCGCCGTACGACGCGACGAGGATGTAGTCGTCGCCATCGCGACCGAAGATGAGCGCATTGCGGCGGAGGTCGCCCGACTTGCGTCCCGTGGTCGTCAGCACGAGCGTGGGGTAGCCGCGCCACATGTATCCGTCTTCACCACCGGTCTCGACGTACTTGCGGGTGTGCTCGGCGACCCACTCGGTTGCGCTGTCCAACGGTTCACTGCTCATCGGTGCTCCTCACTGATCCGGTCGTTGCGCCACGATCTTTCCCCCTCGGGCGCGGCTTGCGCCACCCGTGGCATGACATCGCGCCCGACCAGCGCCATCGGGCGCGATTCCGGTACTCGCGCTACTCACATCGCGCCCGACCAGCGTGACGTGGTGGTGAGCGCGAAGGCGAGGGAGGATTGGAAGATGGCGGCGAGATCGGGCGCGCCGGTCCAGAAGTGGTCGCTGCCCTCGACGAGGATCAGGTCGGCGGTCCCGCCTGCGACGCGCAGAGCATCGACGAACTCGATGCTCTGGGCGCACGGCACCTGCGTGTCGACGGTGCCGTGGTGGATCTGGATCGGAGGCGCCACTGCGTGCACGTACGAGATCGGGCTGGCCGCTCGCGTGCGAGCCGGGTCGGACTGCAGCGGCGCGCCGACCATCGACGACTCCCACGAGCCGGCGTCGTCGGGCCGTTTCTCGCTACCGAGTGCATGCTGCGCGCCGATCGACAGCAGGTTCATCGGTCCGTACCAGTCGACGACACCGCAGACAGCGCTCGACTGGTCGGTGAAGTCGCCGACCGCGCCCTCCAACTCCGGCCGTCCACCCGTGAGCCCGGCCAGCACCGCCAGATGGCCACCCGCCGACTCTCCCCACGTCATAACTCTGCCGGCATCCACGCCGAGGCGCTCTGCGTCGCCTCGCACCCAGCGAATGGCGGCTTTCACGTCGTGGAGTTGCGCAGGAAAGCACGCCTCGCCGCTGAGCCGGTAATCGGCGGTGGCCACCACGAATCCGGCTTGCGCCAGGAGGTCGAGTGGCGTCGGGGACCACGACGCGAACGCCCGACCGAAGCGACGCCGCGAACCCACTGCCCAGCCACCGCCGTGCAGGTACACGATCGCTGCGCCCGAGGCGACGTCAGCAGCGGGAACGTAGAGGTCGAGCAGCAGCGGCCGATAGCCCTCGACCACGGCGAACTCGACGCCGTGGTGCACGGTGACACCCGAACCCAACGTTGCAACCGGCACCCCGGAGATCGACAGCAGACACGTCAGCCGCCACCCGTCGCCGAAGTCATGCCGCCATCGGGATGCAGGATCGAGCCGGTGAACGACGAGGCCTCGTCGCTGCACAGGAACAAGGCCGTGTTGGCGATGTCCAACGGTGAGGGCAACGCGCCCAACGGGAGTTGTGCTGCACGGTGGTCGTACCAGGCCTGCTGCGCCGCAGGGTCGTCACCCACCGACGCGATGCACAGATCGACCCCACCGATCGCCTCGGAAGCGTCATCGATGGCACCCCGGATCGACCCGGCGTCGAGCACGTCACCGGCGACGAAGCACGCCCCCACACCGGCGGAGAGCAACCGGTCGACGATGACGGCGCCCCGTTCGGCCATGCGCGGCAGATCGATCACGGCCACGGGCGCACCCTCCCCTGCAAAGCGGTCGGCGATCGCCGCGCCCAGCCCGCTGGCGCCGCCGGTGACGATCGCCCGCTTCCCGTCCAACCGTCCCACGTCAGGCCCTCCTCAGGTTCACGACATCGAGCAGGTCACGGTGGATCTGGGCATTGGAAGCCACGATGTTGGTGATGCCAGGCCCCAGGTTGACGGGCCTCCCATCGAAATCGGTGGCGACTCCCCCGGCTTCCTCGAGCAGTAACACCGCGGCGGCGACATCCCACGCGTACGTTGCGTCCTTTTCCACGAACCCGTCGAGCTTGCCAGCTGCGACGTAGGCAAGCGCGAACGACGGGCAGCCGATTGCGCGTGTGCCACGGCAGTGCAGGTGCATCTGCTCGATGCGCAACGCGTGCTCGTGGATCGCCGCTGGGTCGTCGTTCTGCAGACCGGTAGCGATCAGGGCGCCGCCGATGGTCGCGGTATCGCTGGGCACGCATGTCGTTCCGCCGCCCCGCTCGACGGTGAACATCTCACCCCGCAACGGATCGAGGATCACACCCGCCAGCAACGGTCCGCCGGTTTCGCGCACAGCGATCGAGACACCCCATGGCGACATCCCCCTGGCGTAGTTCGAGGTGCCGTCGAGCGGGTCGACGATCCAGGTGTACGGCCCGTCGGGATTGCCGGCCGACCCTTCTTCACCGAGGATCGCGTGGTCCGGGTAGCGACCGAGCAGCAACTCGACGATGGTCGCCTGTGCTGCTTCATCGGCCCAGGTGACGATGTTCGAGCGGGCTGACTTCTGGATGATCTCCGGCGGGCGCAGCAACCCCTCCATCAACCGCTCACCGCCGGCCCGGGCTGCGTCGAGGGCGGATTCCAGCAGGTTCGTGTCACTCACCCCGGCGAAGCTAGTGGGCGCGTACCGTGCCGCTCCCATGCCAGGATTCCTGCGGTGAACGTCCTCTTCGTCATCAACGCGTCCATCCTCGATCAAGGGCTGCTCGACGAGTACCGAGCCGCCGCCAAGCCGTCCATGGCCAAGTACGGCGCACGGATGCTGGCCGGCGCCAACGACGCCGAGATCATCGAGGGCGAGCCGTTCGGCACGCGGGTCGTGGTCGTCGAGTTCCCGAGCCGCGAGGCCTTCCACGCCTGGTATGCCGACCCCGAGTACGCCCGGCCGCTGGCAATGCGACTGAAGGCCACGCATGGAATTGCATTGCTCGTGGACGGACGTGAGTGATTCGAACTGCGTGATATAGCATCGCCGCTCGCAGCCCGTATGTGGGAATGGGCACCGAGCACACCGACCATCTGGGGGTCATGACATGGCAGAGATCGTTCCCGTCGACCAGTTCCTCGACTGGTATCCAGGCTGGAAGCCGGAGCACATCGACGATCCCTGGCTGAGGATGAAGTCGGGCCCATTCACCAAAGAAGACGAGTCGAGGTTCTGGTTCGTCGACTTTCACTGGCCACGCGGGTTCTCGCCACTCGGATTTCAGTTTGTCACCGGTGCCGCCTGGTCGACGCAGCTCGCTGCCCATCAACTCCCGCTGCCGCCCGCGGGCGGACTCGTGCAACGCATGGGAGGCCCGTTCCTGTACCAGGGCGAGGTGCCGGTTGCCTCGCAATGGGAGATCGGCTACCGGGCGGCGCGCATCGAGAAGAACATGCCCAAGTTCCTCGGCAACTTCGATGCGATCTGGGAAGAACGCAAGTGGGAGCTCGAGCTCGGCCTCGGCTACTTCGAGAGCTACGACTTCGCCGGCAAGTCGCTTGCCGAGATCGGCCAGTACATCACCGACGCGCGCACCTTCAACACCCGTGCGTGGGAGATCCACTTCGAGATCATGTACCCGCTGCTGGCGATCTATCTGCAGCTGTACGGGCTGTGCGCCGGCAACGGCATCGATCCCGGCAACATCGCCAAGATGCTGCAGGGTCGCGACTCCAAGATCATGGAGACCGACCGGGCGATGTGGGATCTCTCCGACGAGGCGAAGCGACTCGGCATCGCCGACTTGTTCGACCACGAGCCGAACCAGATCCGCGGTGCGCTCTCGAAGGCCGGAGGTAATGGATCGATCTGGTTGACCAAGTTCGACGACTTCTTGAAGGTGCACGGTTGGCGAACCGAGGGCATCGCCGACATCAACATCCCGTCGTGGATCGAGGACCAGTCGTCGCCGCTCGGCCAGCTACGCAACTTCGTGCAGATGGAAGAGCGTCACGACTTCGACAAATCACTCGTCGACTCGCACCGCGAACGTGACGAGGCCATCGATGCCGCTCGCTCGCAGCTGAACGGTGGCGAGCTCGCTGCGTTCAACGACTTGCTGGGCATCTGCACCGTGGCCAACTTCGCGTGGTGGAACGAGGACCACAACTACTACATCGACCTGCGCTCGTCGATCCCCATGCGCCGCGGTGCGCTGGCCGCCGCCGAGGTAGTGGGTGCCGACATCTACGACGACACCACGTTCTTGTTCTTCCCGGAACTGATGGAGGTCTGTCGCGGCGACGTGCTGTGGAAGAACAAGCAGTCGATCGCCACCGCTCGCCACGAATATTACGACCACTACCAGGGCCTTCGTGGCTCGATCCCCAAGGTCGTCGGCACACTCCCCGAGAAGGTGGAAGACCCGGTGCTGATCGAGATCTTCGGCATGCATAGTCACTACTTCGCCGGCCTCAAGGCCGACCCGCACACCACCACGCTCAACGGCTTTCCGGCATCAGCGGGCGTGTACGAGGGCCGGGCCCGAGTCATGGTGTCTGCAACCGAGCTGTTCGATCT
This sequence comes from Ilumatobacteraceae bacterium, assembly GCA_043758005.1. Classification (GTDB taxonomy): domain Bacteria; phylum Actinomycetota; class Acidimicrobiia; order Acidimicrobiales; family Ilumatobacteraceae; genus JAENVT01. Next base: position 2,778 of record JAYVOI010000276.1, on the reverse strand, counting down.
GGAAGAGGGCGAGATTCTCGTCACCGAGGCGACGTCTCCGAACTGGACGCCGGCATTCGCGATCATCGGCGCATGCGTGTGCGACGGTGGTGGCTCACTGACTCACGCCGCGACCGTCAGCCGCGAGTACGGCATCCCCTGCGTCGTCGGTACTTCCGTGGCCACGCTGCGCATCAAGACCGGAGACCTCATCGAGGTCGATGGCACACGTGGTGTCGTGACGATCGTGGAGCGCCCCACCACGTGAGTGTGACCCTATGAGTGTCAAAGGCAAACGCATCGTGGTCACTGGCGGCGCTCGCGGTATTGGAGCGCGACTCGTCGGCGAGCTACGCGAACGCGGCGCCGACGTCGTGTCGACCGATGTGTTGCCGGGGTGCGACATCGTCTGCGATGTCAGCGACGAGGACGATGTGATCGCGCTGTTCGAACAGGCCGGCGATATCGACGGCCTGGTCAACAACGCAGCGCTGCTGGTGGGACGACGACCGTTCCAGGAGATCTCCGTCGATGACTGGGATCGGATGATGGCCGTCAATGTGCGCGGCACGTTCCTGTGTGCCCGCGAGGCGTCGAAGCACATGCCCCGCGGCGGCTCGATCGTCAACGTGTCGTCGACGACGGCGCTCAATGGCTCGCAGGGTTTCCTCCACTACGTCGCGTCCAAAGGAGCGGTGATCTCGATGACCAAGACCCTGGCGTTCGAGCTCGGCCCGAAGCAGATCCGGGTCAACTGCGTCGGGCCCGGGTTCACGCCCACCGAGGGATCCTCGGTGCTCGGCGACTACGACCCGACCGCCACCCCACTCGGTCGGGTGATGGAGCCCGACGACCTCCTCGGTACCTACTGCTACTTGCTCGGCGACGATTCCAAGTTTGTCAGCGCTCAGACGATCCTGGTCAACGGTGGACGATTCCCTCACTGACCTCGACGCCACGGCGCTTGCCGATCTGGTGCGGCGCAACGAGGTACATCCGCGCGAGCTCGTCGACCAGGCGATCGAACGGATCGAGCAGTTCGACCCGCAGCTCAACGTCATGGTGCATCGCCAGTACGAACGAGCCCGCAACGACGCCGATGGAGCCCTACCGAACGGCCCGTTCCGCGGCGTGCCGTTCCTGTTCAAGGACTACCGCTGCCGAGAGGCCGGCGAGCCATACACGATGGGCATGCGCGCCCTGCGCGACATCGGATACCGGGCGTCGAGCGACGCCCCGCTGGCCCTGGCGTTTCGCGCCGCGGGACTGATCCCACTCGGTCGCACCAACACCCCAGAACTGGCCTCGGTCGGTACGTGCGAGCCGGAGGCTTTCGGCCCCACCCACAACCCGTGGGGTCCGGAGTTCACACCTGGTGGCTCGTCGGGCGGGTCAGCGGCTGCGGTGGCCGCCCGCCTCGTGCCCGCTGCGCACGCCAACGACATCTCCGGCTCGATCCGCATCCCCGCCGCGCACTGCGGGCTGGTCGGGCTCAAGCCGTCACGCGGCCGGGCGATCGCCAGCATCGCCGCCGATGCCCGCACGCGGATGAACACCGAGGGCGTCGTGACCCGATCGGTACGTGACACCGCCGCACTCCTCGACGCAATCTCGGTCGTCGGCTCCGCACCACTGCTCCCTGCGGTTGGCCTCCCGTGCCCACCCCTGCGCGTCGGGCTCTGCACCCAAGCGTTCAGTGGGAGCTCGGTCGACAGTGAGAACAGCGAGGCGGCCGAGCACTGCGCCTCGTTGCTGGAGGGGCTTGGTTGCGGTGTGGAGATCTCCGCCCCGCTGGCCCTGTCGAACCCGGCGCTGTGGAAGGCCGCCGCAACGCTGCTGGCGGTCAACGTCGCAGTGGAAGTCGACACGTGGAGTGAGAAGCTCGGGCGTCAACTCGGTGAAGGCGACCTCGAGGCGATGACGTGGCGAAATGTGGAGGCGGGCCGCAGCGTGAGCGCCGTCGAACTGCTGGCGGCACAGAGCCTGTTGCTCGACCACACCGCAGAAGCCGAGCAGTGGTGGGAACGATTCGACCTGTTGATCACGCCCACCACGGCGAGTGCCCCGACGTTGCTGGGCGACTACGGCAAGGGCTACCAGTCGGGGCGAGGTAGCGCGTTCACCCGACCGTTCAACGTCACCGGGCAACCGGCGATCAGCGTGCCGCTCGGCTGGCCCGACGACGGCTTGCCGCGCGGTGTGCAGATGATCGCGCCGATCGGTCGTGACGATCTGCTGGTCTCCGTGGCGTCGGCACTGGAAGCCCTGGAGCCGTGGACGCACCGCCGGGCTACGGTGAGTGCATGATCGTTGCCGTCGTCAACTTCGCACTCCCGGCTCCGCTCTCCACCGACGAGGCACGCGCCATGTTCGAGGCCAGCGCCCCGAACTACCAGAACGTCGATGGCCTGCGTCGCAAGCACTTCCTCCTGTCCGACGATGGACGTACCGCCGGCGGGGTGTACCTGTGGGAGAGCCGCGCCCAGGCCGAGGTGCTCTACGACGACGCCTGGCGCGCTCGCCTGGCGGCCCGGTACGGCTCCGAGCCGCAGGTCACCTACTACGACAGCCAGGTCACCGTCGACCCATCGTCGATCATCGTCGGCTGACAACCGGCGGGCTACCAGGGGTGGACGGTGCCATCCCATTGGAGGAACGAGCCGGTGTGCTCAATCGTCAGGTGGTCGACCACACCGACGATCGAGGCCGCGGCATCCGCCGGCTCGAGCGTGGCCCGGGGACCGCCCATGTCGCTGCGCACCCAGCCAGGATGCAGGGCGATCACCGTGACACCCGCAG
>JAYVOI010000275.1:0-8590 GCA_043758005.1 Ilumatobacteraceae bacterium | reverse complement strand
TCGTTCCCTAGGGAACAGCGGTCACATCCGCGCCGTCTGCGGCGCGTCGGCGTCGTCGACGACCGCTGGATCGAACGGCGGGCGACGGAAGATCTCGTTCAGCATCGGCTCGAACGTTTCGATCGGCTCCGTCGGGTAATCGGGATCGAATGACTCCTGATCCCACTTCTCACAGAACTGCACGCAACTGTCGTACCACGGATGATCGCGGTACGCATCGCGCAGGTCGGGGTCGAGGTCGATGTGCTCGGCGTAGTACTTCATCTGGAAGATGCCGTGCATGTTGACCACCCACGTCACCTCGGCACGCACGTACGGGCGAATGATCGACGCCGCGACCTGCGAGTGGTTCTCCGGTGAGAGGTCGTCGCCGATGTCGTGCAGTAGCGCGGCCACGATCATCTCGGTGTCGGCGCCATCGCGCATGGCCCTGGTGGCCGTCTGCAGCGAGTGTTGGTAGCGGCTGATCTGGTAGCCGGCAAGGCCGTCGTCGAGCCGACGGAGTGCTTCGATCAATCGACCCGGCAGTTGGGAGATGTACTCCTGCTCGAGACCGTGTAGGTACTGGTACTCGTCGCGGGTGCCATTGGTCATTCGGGTGAACTGCACAGTGGACCCTGCCGCGATGTTGCTCGTCATGCGCTCATCGTAGATCGTCGCGGGTGCCGACCAACACGACGAAGCGGCTGGGCTGTCGGCGCCTGAGCATTCTCGCTCGCCACGGTCGCATCGCCCACGACCACCCGTACCAGGTCCGGTGCTGGACCCAACGCAGGCCGAGTTGCCGGCCGACGTCGGCCAGCATCGAATCGGTGAGGTACCCGACCGAGGCGACACTGTCGCTGCGGGTGCCGAACCGGCGCTGGAAGTCGGCATGGCGCTCGGTAACCATTTGGCGACCGGCGGCATCGTGCGAGTACACCGGCGAGTCCATGATCACGATCCGGCCGTCGGGGCGCAGGACCCGCAGCGCCTCCCCGATCGTGCGGGCGTAGTCCGTGGAGTAGTGCACGCTCGCGTTGAACACCACGAGGTCGGCCTGAGCGTCGACAAACGGCAACGCATCCATCTCGGCCTGGTACCGCGGCCATCTCGGGTCGTAGTGGCGGGCGGCGCCCAGACCGTCGACGTCGTCGATCGTGAGGTCGACCGCGTGTGGTTGATGGCCGAGGTCGTGCAGCCGGTTCGACAGCCACCCGACGCCCGCGCCGACATCGACCACGACGAGCCCTGCTCCGCCAGAGCGCAGCACGCGGTCGCGCACCGTCGCCCACGTGCGTCTCCGGAGCTTCCATTGCCCCTCCAGCGGGTCGCCCGGGGTCGGCTCCGGCAGTCGGCGGAATGCAGCCGCGTCGCCGGCCCACCGACCTTCGGCACGACGGATTGCGGTGTAGTCGTGCAGGAACGACTGGAAGTGCACCAGCCGATCGGCGGTCAGGAAGCGGTGGATGCCGTCGACCACCGGGTAGAACCCGCCGCACGTGTCGCACGCCGTGCCGGCCTCGCCGAGGCTGCGTAACTGCTGCCGGCACGTCGGGCACGCCAGTTCGATCGTCCGAGGCTCCATCTGCCGCGACAGAGTATCCGTCCACCCTGGGGAACGGAACGGGCCGTCCCGTTCCGTTCCGTTCCCCAGGTGGGGGATCCTTGCGAAGCGATGAAGCTTCAAATGCCGGCCGCCCGTCCCGTTGGCCTGGCAGCTAGTAGAGCATCGAACGAGCGAGCTTGATACCCCCATGGGGGTCAATGAGCCATACGGCCTACGCGATACCGTCCGGTCATGACAATGCCACACTTTCCTCAGCCGCTCGGCGGGAACGACATGCCCCGGTTCGGTGGAATCGCCACCTTCATGCGACTTCCGGGAACGACCGCGCCCAATCAACTCGACGCCGGCGTGATCGGTGTGCCCTTCGACATCGGCACCTCCAATCGGCCCGGAGCCCGCTTCGGCCCACGCGGCATCCGGAACGAGTCCGTATTGCTCCGGCCCTACAACATGGCCACGCGTGCGGCGCCGTTCGACAGCTTGCGCATCGACGACCTCGGTGACGTCGCCACCAACCCGTACAACCTCGGCGACTCGATCGAGCGGATCCAGACCTACTACGACGCGCTGCTCGATGGCGGTCTGATCACTGCGACGATGGGAGGCGATCACACCATCGTCCTACCGATCCTGCGAGCGATGGCGAAGCGCCACGGCCCGGTCGGTCTCGTGCACGTCGATGCCCACACCGACATCAACGATTCGATGTTCGGAGAACGGATCGCCCACGGCACCCCGTTCCGTCGGGCGGTCGAGGAGGGTCTGCTGGATTGCTCGCGGGTCGCCCAGATCGGTGTGCGCGGCACTGGGTATCAGGCCGACGACTTCGACTGGTCACGCGAGCAAGGCTTCCGCGTCGTGCAGGTCGAGGAGTGCTGGCACCGAAGCCTGGATCCGTTGATGGCTGAGGTCCGGACCCAGGTCGGCGACGGCCCGGTGTATCTCAGCTTCGACATCGACGGTCTCGACCCGTCGTTCGCCCCCGGCACCGGCACGCCGGAGATCGGCGGGCTGACGATCTGGCAGGGCATCGAGATCATCCGTGGCTGCCGCGGCATGCGGTTGGTCGGTTGCGATGTCGTCGAGGTCGCCCCGATCTACGACGTGTCGGGCACGACATCGCTGGTGGCCGCCAACCTGCTCTACGAGATGCTGTGTGTGCTGCCGGGCGTGGAGTACCGCGAGTAGTTGCTCGGGGGCGAGGGACCCTCCCAGGACCTCGCCCCCGAACATGGGGGGTACCACGGCGAGTCAGGGTCGCCGTGTGCGCAGTTCGCGGACTGGGCACATCACCAAGAGTCCCCATCTGCGCTACCTGATACGCCAGAGCGCAAATTCCGTCTGGCTGTCGAGGTGCGACAGTCGTCCAGACGGCCAGCTTCGCCGAGTCGCGCAGGGCGAGATTCTGTGCGAGCGCACACACGATCCGCGGCTCTGTTCCCTCACACAGCGTCCCGGCGTCCGCAGCACTCCTGCCAAGATGCCAAGCAGAACTGCGTCGTTCGGAGCTGGTAGCGGCCCCTGTTGTTTGAGCAGTCGGCGGTTGCAGACCTCGGTCGTCACACCGTCAGCCGAAGGGTGACCGCCCGGTCAGCCGAGACGAACGGTGAGCCTGCTCCAAGCGCCGAGATAGACCCGATCGCCGTCGTGCAACGGCGTCGACGAGCCAGCCTCCACCGCTGGCGTGTCGTCGGTGGGATCGCTGCCGGCGGCGACGACGTAGGTGCCGTTGGTCGACGACAGGTCGATCACCACGAGGTCGTCGCCATCGCGCACGAACTGGGCGTGACGGCGGGACACTCCCGTGTCGCCATCGAGCGCGATCTCCGGATGGATGTCGCGCGATTGACTCGACCGACCGATCAGTGCGGTCTTCTGTGTCAGTGCCACGGTCGACGACGACGCCTGCGGGCAGGCCTGGTCGGCCAGCGAGCCTTTCAACGAGAACCAGGCAGGGTCGACTTCGACCACGACGACCCACTTCACGTTCGAGTCGAGCACCGGCACCCGTTCCACGGGCGCTTCGGCGACCTGCGGCTGGGGCGGCGCTTGGCCGGTGGTGAAATCGAAGCCGCATTGCTCGCAGAACAGGTTGTCGGCGTCGTTCGACGAGCCACAGTTGGGGCACGTGGTCCGCGGTCCCTCCTCGGTGGCCGGTGCGGGAATCGCGGGCGGCACCGCAGGCCCGGAAGGCGGCGACGCGGCGACGGGAGTACCACCGATCGGAGCTCCACACGTGTCGCACCACTCGGTGTCGGTGCTCTGGTGTCCGTTCGGGCAGGCGACCGTCACGGCTCTTTCCGAATCCTCGTCGTCTTGGTGCTGCGTGTATCGAGTGCCATCTCGTCGGCGCGCTCGATGTTGGCCTTCAGACGAACGGTGCCGGCCTCGGCATCGACGACATCGACGACCTTGGAGAGCAGCCGGGTCGTGTCCTCATTGCCGCTGTCGTGGGCGATCTTGGCGGCTTCGCCGAGCAGCACGGTGGCCGTGCGATCGTCGCCCGCCGCCTTCGCAGCGAGGCCCTTCTGGATTGCATCTGCCAGCTGCGCTTGGCCGGTGTAGTGGGCGACGGCAGGGTCGATCCGCGTGGTGAGGTTGGCGTCAGGGCTCCAGGTTGCCTTCACCAGGCTCTTGGCCATCACCTCGTCGTTGACGACGACCTCGACCCTCGCGGCCAAACGCTCGTTACCGAGTGGCGCGACCGGCACTCGCACGGCGACGTGGTAGTCGCGGCTCTCGTCGCTCCACGCACCGGTGGGGTATTCGCGGATCAGTGGACCGACCTGCACCGCTTTGGCGGACAGATCTTCGACCGAGGGCGCGACCTGTCGCACGAACAGCACATCGCTCCCTTGCGGCGCCCACACTCGAAGCCTGGCATCGGCGACACCGCGGCTCATCGACGTGCGGATCATCGACTCGAAGTCGGCCTCGAGATCGTCAGGCTTGGCAATGATGTCGACCGTGCCCAGCAGCGCATTGGCGATCTCGCGGAGCTCGTCGACAACCCAGTCCGAGCCGATGCCGCGGCAGTCGCACTGGAACTGGCCCTCCGCAGCACGCAGCGCTTGGGGCAGCGCCGAAGGTGGCTCGCCCTCGATCTTGCCGTCGGTCAGCAGGATCGCATGACGCTGCGCCGTCTGCACCTGCGAGAACAACTCGGTCGCGGCCGAGATCCACGCGCCGATCGCGGTCGCACCACCTGCTCGCAGCGCGTCGATCATGTGCACCGCCTCGCGCCGGGTGACGTCGGTCATCTTGGCCATGCCCGGATGCGACGGGTACACCATCTGAGCGACGCTGTGTCCGCTGATGACGGCAAACCACGTGCCGTCGACGATCTCGCCGAGGGCGACCTTGGCGGCGCGCCGCGCCGCCACGATCTTCGAGGCGGGCATGTCCATCGAACCCGACGTGTCGACGATGATGATCTCCGCGGCCTCGCCGTGGCCCGACTGCCCGGCCGTGCCGGCACCGGTACACGCCACGGAGACGACGGCATGTACGTCGGTGGCGCCCTCCGCAAGGAACTCGTTCTGAAAGACCTCTGCCTTGAACTCAGCCACCTGACGTCCTTTCTTGTTGCAAGCGTAGCGATGAGTCACAGCGCGCCAGGGCGGCCGTCACGTTGTCGTGTCCGCCCGCGGCGTTGGCCCATTCGACCAACGCCGCAGCCAACGGGAGTGGATCGGAGCCTGTAGTCGCGGAGAGCTGTGAGACTCGGGCGGCGATCTCGTCGACCGCCGAGGCGTAGTTCCACAGCCCGTCGCTACACACGAGGAGCCAACCCGGGCCGTCGATCGATTGTGAGGCGATCTCCGGTTCGTGATCGACCGAGTCGTTGCCGAGCCAGCGGGTGATCGTGTGAAATGCGGGGTCGGCCTCGGCTTCGGCACGCGACTTCCCTGACGCCATCAGCTCCGTGCCCAGCGAGTGATCGACGGTCAGTTGGCGGGGCGGGCCGGCGTCCGGCAGCCAGTACGCACGCGAATCGCCGCACCACGCAACCGTGATCAGCGAGCCGGCGACGACAGCAGCCACGAACGTGCACGATGGCGGTTCGGGTGGATCCCCCATGGTGTGCGCCACGCCGACGGCGGCCGAGTTGGCTTCGTTCGCCGCACTCTGCAACGCCTCGGTCCAGTAGTTGACCGAGGCGGCGACGCTCGTCGCGCCCAGCATCGGTACGGCAGTCAGCTGACCGCACGCGGACAACGCTGCGGCCAACGCAGCGCGGTCGCTGTGCGGTGCGCTGGTGACGCCGTCGCACACCACGAGGATCGCCAGCGATCCGTCGGCGGTGGCGGCCAGTGCCATCGCATCCTCGTTGGCCGTGTGCACGATGCCCCGATCGCACACACCGCCGACCCACGCGGCCGGCTGCTCGCTCCAGTGATCGCGGGGCGAGCGGGCCTTCTGCCCGCAGGTGCCGCAGAAGCCATCGTCGAGGATTCGCCCGCCGCACTGTGCGCAGACCGCCGAGCTCTTCACGGTTCGTGGGATCGGTGCCGTGGTGTCGACCGCCGGCGCACCCGCCACCGGCACCTCTTGCGGCTCGGCAGGAGGCAACTGGGCATCCGGCGACGAGGCACCGGACAGCTGGGCGCCGCACGCCTCGCAGAACGTGTCACCGACCGCGATGGGGGCCGCGCACGCCGGGCAGGTCAGTTCTTCGGAAGTCATGTCAGCGAGCGGACCCGAACCTCGTTGGCCAGATCGACGAGGCGTGTGCGCTCCGCAGGGTCGTCAGCGAGGCGTGCTGCCTCTCGGTACGCCTGCTCGAGCCCGGATCGCAATGCCGGAACCGTCGCTCGGGCCCCGGCGATCGCCAGTTGCGGGGCGGCGCCGTGGTCACGCACGTGCCCGAGAGCCGAGGTGAGGATCTGGATGCGCAAGTCGGTGCGACCTGCGGGATCGAGCGCGGCCTGTTCGAGTTCGGCGGCAGCGGCGGCGAGGTCGTCGAGCGGATCCGCAGATCCCTCGGTCGCTGCCAGCATCAAGGCACGCTGGCGACGGGCGTCGCCGAAAGCGCGGCTCGTGGCCGGGATTCGATCGAGCGCGGCAAGCGCCTCGTCGCGACGACCGGCGGCAGCAGCGAGGCGGCCCAGCCCGAACTGCGCAGGCGCCACGTATGCGGCATCGGTCCTCGCGCACTGCGCATACATCTGTGCAGCGACCTCCGATTCGCCGCCCAGCTCGCACGCCCTGGCAAGCGCCAACTTCGGTGCCAACTCGCCGGGCAGTTGGCCGTACACGCTGTTGAACGCCGAGATCGCCCCGGGGTAGTCGGCCGCGTCGAGGGACACCAGGCCGTGTAGCCAGACGCCGCGCCACTCCCATGGGTCGTTCGCCAACATGGAGTCCGAGACCGTCGAGGCCTGCTGCAACTGACCGGCCGTCATGGCCGCATAGCCGCTGGCCATCGCAACCCCGACCGTCTGCTCGGGCGCAGAGCGCAGGGCCTGCAGCCGGTCAGCCGGATTCTCGGCAGTCACCGAGGCGAGCCACGACGCCATCGGGTCGAGCGGGTCGACCGCGACGATCGGCAGATCCGGCCAATCGAGCCGATCCCCTGCGACCGCCGGCGTCTCGAACAGACGAGACGGTGTGCTGCGCGTCACCGCGCCCCCGGAGGTGGCAGCGGTCACCTCGCGTAGCACTCCGAGCAACTGGTCGCGCATCTCGTCGGCGCTCTGGAAGCGATCCTCGGGTTGCGGAGCGGTGCCCTTCAGCAGCCAGCGGTACAGCGAGTCGTGCTGGGCGAACACCGGCACATCGGTCGGCGACGGCAGCGTGGTCTCGAACGCGCTCTGATAGCCCTTGAACTCGAAGATCAGGACCGCCAAGGTGCGAGCCACCGTGTACAGGTCGCTGGCGATGGAAGTGCCCTCCTTGGCAACCTCCGGCGCCTGGAAGCCCACCGTGCCGTAGATCGGCGACTGGTCGTCTCCGATTCGGCGGACCCCACCGAGGTCGATCAGCTTCAGTCCGTCGCCGACCTGGATGACGTTGGCCGGCTTGAAGTCGCAGTACAGCAGACCGAGGAGGTGCAGGTACGAGAACGCCGGAAGGATCTCGACCATGTAGGCGATCGCCTGGTCGACGGGGATCGGCGAGAACCTGCCCGTGGCCTTCATCCGGTCCTTCAACAAGATGTTCAACGAACGGCCGCCGACGTACTCCATGACGATGTACGAGGCACCGTCGGCTGCCGTGACGAAGTTGTAGATCTCGACGATCAGCGGGTGCTCGACCTCGGCGAGGTACTGCTTCTCGGCGACCGCGGCGCGAGCCGCATCGGGGTCCCCACTGTTCAGCAGGCCCTTCAGCACCACCCAGCGATCGTTGACGTTGCGGTCGTTGGCGAGATAGATCCACCCCATGCCGCCATGGGCGAGCCCACCGACGACCTCGTACTGCCCACCGATGAGTGCACCAGGTTGCAACTTCGGATCGAAGTCGAACGGCGTGCGGCACTTCGGGCAGAAGCCCTTCGAGCGGCCCGGCGCACCGTCGCGCGAGCGACCGACCGGCGCCTGACAGACCGAGCAGTAGCGCTTGTCCTCGGTCACCGTCGGCGGGTTCATCAACGCCTGACGAGGATCGGTGTCGGGCGCCGACGGCACCTGCGTGAGACCTGCACCGAGACGCGAGGTCTGCGTCGTTGCGGTCAGCCGCCGTGTCGGCCTACTGGTACCGCTGGAACGCGCCGAGCCCACCGGCACCTGACCGAGCCGAGTCGTGCCCGATTGGGACGTGACTGCGCTGGGCCCGTCGCCGTGCGCCGCGCTGACCGGCGCACTCGTACCGGACTCGACCGGCGCCAATCCGCAGACGTCGCAGTACCCGTCGACAACGGTGCCGGCGCAACCGGGCTGCACGCACTTCACGAGCCGACACCGCCCGGCGAGACCGACGACGCGATCTTGACGTTCACCGCAGCGACATAGCGATCGACCAGCGGGCGGGCAGCGACAAGATCACACGGCGCCGCCCACAGGAGCGACTCGGCGTGGCGATACAGCGGATCGAGATCGG
>JAYVOI010000274.1:0-19124 GCA_043758005.1 Ilumatobacteraceae bacterium | reverse complement strand
GGTCGAGGGTCAAGATGCCGTCGGCGCTCACCACCGGCGCGATTCCTTCGGGCGGCAACGCCAACCCACCGACGGCCACGGTCCTGCCTTCGCAATCGGTGAACTGCTGCGTGTGCTGTACCTGGGTGACCTTGCACGAGATCGGCCGATCGGCAGGATGACCGAGGTAGATCCGCCAGCCCTCCATCGGATTGGCACCGATGTGGTCGAGCACTACTGATTTGTCGCCGTCGGTTCCCAACAGATCAGGGAACAACACCGGACCGTCTTGTTGGATGATCGCCGCGTAGCGTTGCACCGAGCCCGGCCGAAAGACATTGCTCGCCAAGTTGGCCGTGGCCCCGCTGCCGTTTTGTGAGACAAGGCTGGCGATGCCCCACAACACGAGCGCGAGCACACCGAAGAACCCAATACCACCCGCCACGGGAACCACCGCACGGGCAAGTGGAGTACGCAGCTCAGGTCGTCGCACAACCACAGTTTGCCCGTCAACAGCGATTGGAGCCAACCAGCACGGTGGTCGTATGGTTCGGGTTTCGTGAAGCGCCCCTATCGCGTCGTGGTTGCCAAGCCCGGTCTCGATGGTCACGATCGCGGGGCGAAGACCATCACCCGGGCGTTGCGCGATCATGGCTTCGAGGTGATCTACACCGGTCTGCATCAGACCCCCGAGCAGATCGCCGAGACGACGCTGCAGGAAGATGCCGATGCAGTGGGCCTGTCGTTGCTCAGCGGGGCACATCTGACGTTGTTCCCACGTGTTATGCATGAACTCCGTGAGCGCGGCCTCGACGGGGTGCTGGTGTTCGGCGGGGGTGTGATTCCCGATGCCGATGCTCGCGAGCTGCGGTCGCAAGGCGTGGCTGAGATTTTCGGGCCGGGAAGTTCGTTGAAGGGCATCAGTGCCTGGTTGGAAACGGCGTTGGACAACAAGGAGAACTAGGTGGACCTATTCGAGTACCAGGGCAAGCAGTACTTCGCCCGCTACGACATTCCTGTATCGCCGGGGGGTGTAGCCACGACCGTTGACGAAGCAGTCACTCAGGCCGATGCCGCCGGGTACCCGGTCGTGGTCAAGGCCCAGGTTCAGGTCGGCGGACGTGGCAAGGCCGGAGGCATCAAGCTGGCCAATGATGCTGCCGAAGCGCGCTTGCATGCTTCCAACATCTTGGGCATGGACATCAAGGGCCACGTCGTGAACCGCGTGTGGGTCGAGCGTGCCAGCGACATCGCCGAGGAGTACTACGCGTCGTTCACGCTCGACCGGGCTGCCAAGAAGCATCTCTTGATGTTGTCGTGCGAAGGTGGCGTCGAGATCGAGTCGGTCGCTGTGTCGAATCCCGACGCCATCGTCATGCGCCACATCAATCCGGTCGACGGGTTGTCGTCGGCCGAGGCCCGACAGGCATGCGTCGACGCACACCTGAACGAGGCCGCCGTCGACGGGGCCGCCGAGATTCTCGTCAAGCTCTATCGCTGCTTCACAGAAGGCGATTGTGATCTTGCCGAGATCAACCCGCTCATCTTGCGGCCCGACGGTGGCGTGCACGCCCTCGATGCAAAGGTCAGCCTCGACAACAACGCTGCGTTCCGCCATCCCGAGTGGGACGAGTACCGGGCGACGGAAGAGCTCGACGAACGCGAGCAGATGGCTCGCGAGAACGATCTGCAATACATCGGTCTCGACGGCACGGTGGGCATCATCGCCAACGGCGCCGGCCTGGCGATGAGCACCCTCGACGTGGTCAACCAGGTCGGTGGCAGTGCGGCCAACTTCCTCGACATCGGCGGCGGCGCCAATGCCGATGTGATGGCCGCGGCGTTGGAAGTGATCAACTCCGACCAGAACGTGAAGAGCATCCTGATCAACATCTTCGGCGGGATCACCCGCGGCGAAGAAGTGGCCAAGGGGATCGTCGAGGCGCTCGGTCGCGTCGACCTGCGAGCGCCGATCGTGATCCGACTCGATGGCACCAACGCCGAAGAAGGCCGGGCGATCCTGGCCAACGCTGGGATCCCGAAGTCGAAGCTCACGTCCGAACCCACCATGCTGGAAGCGGCTCGCGCCGCTGTCGCACTCTCCAACGGAACGGCGGTCTGACATGGCCATCTTCGTCAACGCTGATACCAAGGTCATCGTCCAGGGCCTCACCGGTGGTCAGGGCAAGTACCACGGACTGCGCAACAAGGCCTACGGCACGAAGATCGTCGGTGGGGTCACGCCTGGCAAGGGTGGCCAAGACGTCGAGGGCGTCCCGGTGTACAACAGCGTCGCCGATGCCGTCTCGGCGACCGGTGCGACGGCATCGTTCATCGCCGTGCCACCCAAGGCGGCGTCGGCCGCGATCCTGGAAGCGGCTGCGGCCGGCATCGGGTTCATCGTCTGCATCACCGAGGGCATTCCCGCGCAGGACGAGGCGAAGGTCTTCAACACCCTGGTGCGCGACTACCCGAACACCCGGCTGCTGGGCCCGAACTGCCCCGGCATCATCAGCCCAGGCAAGTGCAACATCGGCATCACGGCCGGCGAGATCGCCCAACTTCCCACGGCGGCAGGCCCCAACGTGGGCATCGTGTCGCGATCCGGAACGTTGACCTACCAGGCGCTGTACGAGTTGAAGCAGCGCGGCATCGGGGTGTCGACCTGCGTCGGCATCGGTGGCGACCCCGTGCCGGGCACCAACTTCATCGACTGCCTCAGCGAGTTCCAGGCCGACCCGGAGACCCATGCGATCATCATCATCGGTGAGATCGGCGGGTCGGCGGAGGAGGAAGCCGCCGCCTTCATCGAGTCGTCGGTGACCAAGCCGATGAGCGCCTACATCGCCGGCGTCACCGCTCCCGCCGGCAAGAAGATGGGCCACGCGGGTGCAATCGTCAGTGGTGGCAAGGGCACCGCCCAAGGAAAGATGGACGCGCTGCGGGCCGCCGGCGTGCACGTCGGCCTGAACCCCACCGAAGCCGGCGACCTGATGGCCGCCATCGTCGCCGGCCTCGCCTGACGCCCGACCAGCTCCGAGTTCCGCAACATCAGCGCTCTGTGTGAGCGATCAGAGCGTTCGCGCTTCCGAGCGCTCACGCCGAACACCGAACGTTGTCACAGGTCGGTACGGGATACCAACGCTGCTCGAAGTGATCGAAGGCGTCGAGATCACCCGCGGCGCGCACAGTTGGCTGGAGCGAGAGGTGCTGCGGCTGCTCGACGCCGCCGGTGTCTCTCGTCCAACGCCTCAACAGGTGCTCGGCAGACGGGGCGACCGGTTGATCCGCGTCGTGGAGCGCCCCGACTACGTGCTGGTGCTGGGCGGCATCGTCGAGGCCCTCAGCCTGTGCCCTCATCGATCTGCGTGACCGCACGCAAGCGCGGAGCGTTTGTGCGCTCGCACAGACGCGAAAGAGCCCCGCCGTTCGGGCGGGGCTCTCTTCGAACGAAGCGTGGATCAGGCCGGCGGGGGCGGGGGAGGCGGGGGCGCCATGCCGGGGGGCGGGGGAGGCGGAGGTGCGGAATCGCCGCTGCCCTGGAAGGCGCCCTTGATCTTGTTCATGTCTTTCAGATCGTTGAAGTCGCCGCCGGACTCCTTGAAGCCCATGAAGGCACCGGCGAAGGCGGCGAATCCGGAGATCACCGACAGGATCAAACCGATCCCACGACCGACGCTGCCACCGAACGACTCGATCGCGTCCTTGCCGTCGAGTGGGTTGAACAACAGCCGAATCAGCAGGAGCAGCGCCGCCAGGCCGGTGGCGATCAGCATGATCAGGGGCCAGGGCAGCGTGCCGGACTTCATCGACCCCGTCGCCAGCAGGAAGGTGATGATGCCGGTCGCGATCACGAGGATCCACGGAATGGTTCCGGTGAAGAAGAAGTGGAACACATTGAAGCCGCTGTCGCCGCCGACGCCACCGGGGCCCGAGACAGTCGTCCAACTGAAGAACCCGAAGATGAAGAAGCCGATGGCACCACCGACCTTCAACCAATCGGATGTCTTGAACTTGCTCAGGTCCACATGTGCCTCCAGGTAAGAAACGAACTCAGCCCACGCGCACCGTACACCTTGTAAAGGCTCTGATCGTGGAATACCCGGCGTCCCCTACTGTCGGGTCATGCCCACCGCGCTGCTCTCCGTGTACGACAAAGCCGGCATCGTCGAATTCGCCGCCGGCCTGCATCAACTCGGCTGGCGCGTCGTCAGCAGTGGCGGTACTGCGAAGGCGATCGCCGCGGCCGGAACGCCGGTCACCGATCTTGCCGAGCTCACCGGTGTGCCGGCCATCCTCGACCATCGCGTCGTCACGCTGCACCCGAAGATACACGGCGGCTTGCTGGCCGACCCGACCAAGGAATCGCACCGCGCCGACATGGCGGAATACGGCATCGAAGCCATCGATCTGGTGGTGTGCAACCTCTACCCGTTCGCCTCGAACCCGAGCATCGAGCTGATCGACATCGGCGGCCCGGCGATGGTGCGTGCCGCGGCCAAGAACCACGAGTTCGTCGCCGTGGTCGTCAACCCGGCGGACTACACCGTGGTGCTCGACGAGCTCCGTGCCGACGGCGCGATCAGCGCGGTGACCAAGCGCCGCCTGGCGCGCGATGCGTTCGCTCAGATCGCCGCCTACGACGCCCAGATCGCAGCCTGGTTCGACGATGCGGTGCTGCCCGACAGCATGCACCTGTCGCTGAGCAGGGCGCAGTCGTTGCGCTACGGCGAGAACCCTCACCAGAGCGGTGCACGGTATCGAGTCGAGGGGCGCTGGAGTTGGTGGGACGACGCGGTGCAGCACGGTGGCAAGGAGATGAGCTACCTCAACCTGTTCGACACCGAAGCAGCGTGGCGTCTCGTGCAGCGATTCGACGGTCCGGCGTGTGTGATCGTGAAGCACGCCAACCCGTGCGGCGTCGCTGTCAGCGACGACATCACCGACGCCTACGTCAAGGCCAACGCATGCGACCCGGTCAGCGCGTTTGGCGGCATCGTCGCCCTCAACCGCGCCGTGCCCGTAGCGCTGGCCGACGCGCTGGCGGCGGTGTTCACGGAAGTGATCGTCGCACCCACCTTCGACGACGATGCATTGGCGGTGCTGAGCGAGAAGAAGAACCTGCGGGTGCTCAGCGGTCCGCCACCGTACGGCGCAGCGCTCGACATCCGCTCGATCGATGGCGGGCTCCTGGTGCAAGAGGTCGACACCGTCAATCTCGATCGGTCGACGTGGCGAGTGGTCACCACCACCCAGCCGACAGAAGCGCAGTGGGCCGACCTGCGGTTTGCCTGGCAGGTTTGCGCTGCGGTCAGCAGCAACGCCATCGTCTACGCCAAGGATGGCCAGGCGTTCGGGATCGGCGCCGGGCAGCAGAACCGGCTCGACTCGGCCCGAATCGCCGCCGAGCGATCGTCCGGCCGGGCCGATGGTGGGGTGTGCGCCAGCGATGCGTTCTTCCCGTTCCGCGACGGCCTCGACGCCGCCGCAGCGGCCGGCATCCGTGCCGTGATTCAACCCGGCGGCAGTGTCCGCGACGACGAGGTGATCGCTGCAGCCGACGAGCACGGCATGGCGATGGTGTTCACAGCGGAGCGACACTTCCGCCACTAGCCCGCGAGGCGCGGATGGCCTTCACGGCCAGCGGGACCACGACCAGGGCCAAGCCGGCGAAGATCAGCGACGTGGCAGTGTCTCCGGTGCTGCTCGGCTCGAGGGCCGAGATGAACGCAGCGACGGTCCCGATTGCTGCGACGGCGACACCGAACCACGTCGACGCCCGACGCTGCCCGTGATCTCCCACGACGGCGACCGCCAGACCGCCGACCGCCAACAACAGCGCGCTGCTCGTCGATGACAGGTCCTCGACGACCTTCAGCACCGCGAACGCCGTGGACAGGACGGCAGCCACCACCAAGCTGGTGCCGACTCCGTGATAGCCCTGCGCGTCGAGCCACCAGACCAGCGCCAGCAGTGCAACCGCGGCGATCACGAACATCCACGACTTGCCGCCGATCACGTTGGCGGGTCCGAAGTTGAACAGCCCGGTGTTGACCGTGGTGTCGGTGTTGTCGAAGGTGGTCAGCGCCAGCACGAACGAGACGGCCCCCTCGCCGAGCAGCAGCGGCCTGCCGCGCATGCCGGGGGCTGCCCAGGCAGCGATGAAGAACACTGCGGCCAGTACGGCTGTTCCGCCGCCGTCGCCAGTGTTGGTGATGGCCGCGGCAATCGCGGGGATGCCGACGGCTGCCGCGCCGACCGCCGCCGATCGGGCTTCGGGCTGCGACTTCACGCCGAGCCGGATTGCGTACGCCAACGCCAGGATGACAACGGCCGCGGTGAGGTTGCGCGGCCGGCTCGAGTCGCTGTCGCCGAGGATCGCGATGCCGATTCCGGCTGCGGCCACGACTCCGCCGACGCCCGCCAACGCGATCGAGAGCTGCACCGTCGAGCGCGTGCGGGCTTCCACTCCCAGGCCGTCGAGGAACTGGCGAATCGGCACTCCGGCCGTTGACGATGCCGTCGTTTCCGCTGTCGGGGAGCCGGCCAGACCGGCGATCGGATCGCTCATCGGGGCGGCGAACGGAATCGACACCGTCGTGCCGAGTGGGTCGACGGTCTGCTCGCCACCGCTGATCACGTGAGCGGTCCAGGCATCTCCATCGAAGTACCGCTGCTCGAACCTGCCGTACGGATCAGGCCACCACTTCGCCGGTTGTGACATCGAGCCCCCCTTATGTTCCGTAAAGCCTGACACGGAATCGGCGGATGCTCTGACACACTTGGACAACATGGCTCGGATTTCGGACCTGCTCGCCGTCAAGCGCACGTTCTCGTTCGAGTTCTTCCCGCCGAAGAACGAGGCCGGGTGGCTCAGCCTCGGCCATGCCATCGCCCAGCTCGAGGACCTGCGCCCCGACTTCGTGAGCGTGACCTATGGCGCCGGCGGGAGCACCCGCACCAAGACCCACGACCTCGTGTCGTGGGTGCGCAGACAGACCGAGACCACGCCGATGGCCCACCTGACGTGTCAGGGCCACACCCGCCAAGACATCCGCGACATCCTGATCGACTACCGCGCCGAGGGCGTCGAGAACATCCTGGCGTTGGGCGGCGACCCGCCCGCCGACGCCGACGTGCCGACGATCAGTGAGTATCGCCACGCCAGTGAACTGGTGGACGATGTGGCCGACTTCGGTGACTTCTCGATCGGCGTGGCAGCCCATCCCGAACTGCACCCGCGATCACCTGACCGTGAAGACGATCGCAGGCATCTCGCCGGCAAGTTGTCTCGCGCCGACTTCGCGATCACGCAGTTCTTCTTCGAGGTGGATCACTACGTCGCGCTGGTCGACGAGCTCGCCGATCTCGGCGTGACCAAGCCGGTGATCCCCGGCATCATGCCGGTGACGAACCTCGCCCAGGTGTCGCGCATGGCCCACATGTCGGGCACCGTGATCCCGACGTGGCTCGTCGACCGCGTCGGCAAAGCCGGCGACGATGCCATCGAGGCCAATCGCATCGGTGCCGAGACGGCGACGGAGTTGTGCAGTGCGCTGCTCGACGCGGGCGCACCCGGGTTGCACTTCTACACCTTGAACCGCAGCCCGACGACCCGGTCGATCGCCTTGAGCCTGGGGTTGGGCAACGCCGCCTCTGGCGCCCACGACTGACGGAGTTGCCGCCAACTCCGCAGGTGAGCACGTTCTGAGGGGTCGGATCAGCGATACTGGTGTCCCGATGAGCACACGGACGGTACCTCGCGTCTCGACCTCATTCAGCGCGCCCAAGCGACAGCTCAACCGGGTCCCGTACTTGCCGGGTCTCGACGGCATGCGTGCCCTCGCCGTGGTGGCCGTGATGCTGTATCACGCCAACCACACGTGGTTGGGCGGCGGGTTCCTGGGCGTCGAGGTCTTCTTCGTGATCAGCGGCTACCTCATCACGTTGCTGCTGATCGGCGAGCACGAACGCAACGGCAGGGTCAACCTCGGTCAGTTCTGGTTGCGTCGCTTCCGGCGCCTGCTGCCGGCGGTGCTGACGATGATGGGCGCGATGGCGGTCTACATGGCGCTGTTCAAACGCCAACCGCAGGGCCGAACCCGTGGCGACTTCTTGGGTGGCATCTTCTACAGCAGCAACTGGTACCAGATATTCGTGGGTCAGGGGTACACTGCCAACGAGGCGTTCGTGCCGTTCCGCCACCTGTGGTCGCTGGCTGTGGAGGAACAGTTCTACTTGATCTGGCCACTCGTGATGGTCGGCTTGCTGCGCCTCGGCCGCAACCGGTTGCCCCGCGTCGCGATGTGGCTCTTCGGGATCAGCGCGTGGATCTCGGTGATGATCGGGATCTTGTATGCCGGCGGCGATGTCGCCACGACCTGCGCGCCTGAGGCGATGAACGGCTACTGGAAGTTGTTCGGTCGCTGCGTCAGCATCAACGAGGCGTTGTACCTCGGCACGTTCAGCCGCGCCGGAGGGTTGATGATGGGTGCCGCGTTTGCGATGGTGTGGCGGCCGATGGCGTTGATGCGCGGCAGGGTGCGCGACAAGGCCCGCCAGCTCGATGTGCTGGCGCTCCTCGGCCTCGCCCTGCTCGGTGTCCTCGTGTGGAAGCTCACGCTGTCGGGCGACGGTCGCTCCACCGGAATCCGGTTCGACCCGTGGCTGTTCCGCGGCGGGTTCTTCCTGACCGGCCTGGCAACACTGATGGTGATCGCCGCGGTGACGCACCAGCGGGCGATGATGGGCCGGCTGCTGGGCAACCGGATCTTCAACTACATCGGTACCCGCAGCTACGGCATGTACCTGTACCACTGGCCGATCTATCAGATCATCCGCGGTCAGGCCGGTGTGCCGATGACGAAGGCGCAGTGGCTGCTGGCGATGGCCATCACGCTGCCGATCACCGAGGCCAGCTTCCGCTACATCGAGACCCCCATCCGGCAAGGCCGGCTCGGCGAATGGCTGCGCGGCGATCGCCGGCCGCGCACCGCTGTGGCGTACAAGCGACGCCAGCGCGTCGCCGGGTTCGGGATCGTCAGCGCCGCGCTCGTCGGCTTTGCCGGCGTCAGCATCGCCATGGCCGACAACCAGTGCGTCGGCCAGGTCGAGTGCGACAGCCAGGCCGGTCGCAGCGTGGTGGTGAACGAGGTCGCGACCGATGCTCCGGCGACCGTGCAGCCGTCGATCGCCAGCAGCGTCGCGGCGAGTGTGGTACCCGGCCAGACGGTCCCGCCGCCACCGCCCTCGACCGCGCCACCGACGACCGTGTTGCAAGACATCCCGATCCTGGCTCTCGGAGAATCGGTGATGCTGGGTGCAGCTCAGGTGCTGGAGGCGCGTGGCATCAAGACCATCGCCGAGGTGTCGAAGGGTCCCGACTGGGAGCTCCAGCAGCTCAACATCGCCAAGACGAAGTACAACATCAAGTTGGGCGTGGTGATCCAACTCGGCACCAACGGCACCGTCACGCGCGAGCAGTACGACGCGATCCTCAAGGAACTGACCGATGTGCCGCGAGTCGTGATGTTGACCGTCAGGGCGTCGAGGCCGTGGATCGAAGGCAACAACGCCATCATCCGCGCCTTGCCCGAGAGCTACCCGAACGTCGTCGTGCTCGACTGGGAGGCCCGCGCCGCCGAGATCGCCGATCACCTCTCCAACGACGGCATTCACCTCAGCGACGACAAGGCAAAGACCTTCTACCGCGACATCGTCCTGCAGGCACTCGGTCTGCCGACCTGACGGGTTTACGGTCGGCGCGACCTGCGACCTACGCTCGCTTGCATGACTACACCTGTTCGCGTTGCCGTCACCGGAGCTGCCGGTCAGATCGGCTACAGCCTGCTGTTCCGCATTGCCTCCGGCTCGATGCTGGGTCCGGACACCCCCGTGATCCTCCAGTTGCTGGAGATCACTCCGGCGCTGGGTGCCCTCGGTGGCGTGAAGATGGAGCTCGACGATTGCGCGTTCCCATTGCTGGCCGATGTGGTGTGCACCGACGACGCCAACGTCGCGTTCGGTGACGCCGACGTCGCCCTGCTGGTCGGGGCGATGCCGCGCAAGGCAGGCATGGAGCGCAGCGATCTGCTGAGTGCCAACGGCGGGATCTTCAAACCGCAGGGCGCGGCACTGAGCAAGAATGCCAAGAAAGACGTCAAGATCCTCGTCGTCGGCAACCCTGCCAACACCAACGCGCTGATCGCCATGCGCAACGCCCCCGACCTCGACCCGGGGCGGTTCACGGCGATGACCCGCCTCGATCACAACCGCGCCGTCAGCCAGCTGGCCGCCAAGACCGGTACGACGGTCAACGACATCACCAACATGACCATCTGGGGCAACCACTCGGTGACGCAGTACCCGGACCTGTTCCATGCCGAGGTCTCCGGCAAGAACGCCTACGAGTTGGTCAATGACCACGCCTGGGTCGACGGTACCTACATCCCCACCGTGGCCAAGCGTGGTGCAGCGATCATCGAGGCCCGCGGCGCATCGTCGGCGGCCTCGGCCGCAAACGCTGCCGTCGACCACATCCGCACGTGGACGCAGGGCACCGCCGAAGGCGACTGGGTGTCGATGGCCATTCCGTCCGACGGCTCGTACGGCGTTGCCGAAGGCTTGATCTCGTCGTTCCCCTGCGTGTGCAAGGACGGGGTGTACTCGATCGTGCAGGGCCTCGACATCGACGACTACTCGCGGGCCAAGATCGACGCCTCCGTGGCCGAGCTTGCCGAGGAGCGCGACGCCGTGAAGGAACTGGGTCTGATCTAGTCGTCGCCGGCGATCAGGCGAGATCGGCGACGGCGACGTCGCAGGCCACGACCATCATCTTGTCGACGCCACGCTGTAGTTCTTCGTCGGAGATGCGCTGCGACGTGCCCTCCGCGGCCGCGATCAGATCGCTGATCGTCACCATGCACAACGTCTCGATGTGGTGAATGGCGCCCAAGGTGTACAGCACCGCTGCCTCCATCTCGACCGCGAGGTGACCTCGCTCTTTCCAGTGCTGCATCATGTTGGGCCGCGGATCGTAGAAGAGGGCGCTCGACACGATCGGGCCGACATGCACCGTCGCACCGCCGGCGCGCGACAGCTTGACGCTGTGCTCGATCAACGACCATGACGCGGTCGGCGCGTGCGGTTCACCGTTGGTGAGGTGACCGATGATCGGGTCGTCGGCGGTGGCGCTGAGGCCGATGACGGTGTCGCCCATCTGCAGCCCGTCGGCCAGCCCGCCCGCGGTGCCGACCCGGATGATCCGTGTCGCGCCGAGTTGGATCAGTTCGCTGTAGTAGATCGCCGCGCTGGCACATCCCATCCCGACGGATTGCACGCTGATCGGCTTGCCGTTGAAGGTGCCGGTGTACCCCAGCATGCCGCGCTCTTCGTTGACGCACCGGGCGCCCTCGTCGAAGAACGTCTCGGCGATGTACTTGGCTCGGCGGGGGTCGCCGGGAGCCAGTACCGCAGGGGCGTAGTCGGCGGGCTCGGCGCGAAGGTGAACGGGCATTCCTCCGAGGATATCGGTACGACTGTTTGCCGACCGGTTACTTGAGGAAGCGCGACGTGGTGTTATCGGCCAGCACCTTGCCGCCGGTCTGGCACGTCGGGCAGTACGCCACCGTGTAGCCGCTGTACGAGACGGACCGGATCGTGTCACCGCACACGGGGCACGCCTCGCCGACACGGCCGTGAACACGGCCGGGCCGATCCTTCGACGAGCTCATGTCGAGTCGTGTGCGCTCGTAGGCCAGACCTTCGTCGACTGCCTTGTGGATCGCCGTGACGATCGACTCGGCGCCGGCGGCACCGAGCTTGCCTGTCATCGCGAACGGAGAGATCTTGGCGCGATGGCAGATCTCGTTGGCCAGCATGCGGCCGAGCCCGGCGATGTGGTGTTGATCGCGTAGGTACCCGTGGATGCGCATGTTGGTCGTCGTGAACGCGGCCGCCAACGCGGCCGGGGTCACGTCGAGCGCCTCGGGCCCGAGCCGGTTGAGCGGCGGACCCCCGATGGCCTCGTCAGCGATGCACCACACCCCGGCCCGACGCTCTGTGCCGGCCTCGGTCAGCAGCAGTGCCGGGCCGTCGGTGAAGACGAAGCGGGCCTGCCCGTTGCGCGGCTTCAGCGATTGCTTGTCGTCGACCAGCAGGCGCCCACCTTGCATGAGATGCACCACGAACGTTGCCGGTTCGAATCGCAGCAGCAGGTACTTGCCGCGACGACCGACCCCCTGCAGCGGCAGGCCATAGGCGACATCGGGACGCGGGACGGCGGTCTTCAATGCGGTGAACGTCAGCGGCGCGAACTTGGCCAGGACGTGCCCGGAGAACTGCGCGGTCAGCCGCTCGGCGTGGGCTTGTACCTCTGGTAGCTCGGGCACAGCGGTGGCTCAGCGGTACTCGGTCTGTTCGCGAACCGAGGTGAACACGGCGTCGAGCGCAGCGAACACGGGTTGCGACTCGATCAGCTTCTGTTGATTGCCGGTGAGCCGGATCAGGCCCTTGATGAACGCTTCCTGCGCGTTCAACTCCCCGGTGGCCACGGCCGCAGCGGTCGCCCACGATTGCTCCATGCACACGTCTTCGGCCTCGGCCGGGCCGGCGCCGAACGACGCTGTGCCACCGCCGAGACGGAGGTGGTAGATCACGGTGCCCTCGGGTCCGTCGGTCACGACCTGGGTGACGCCGATCTGGTGGGTGTCGGCGAGCGTGCCGAGGGCGTCGCTCTTGGCGACCTCCTGTGACAGGGCATCGATCCAGGCGAGACTGAGATAGCGGACCACGGCCGCCTAGTCTGGCGGATCGAGATGCTGTTCGCTGCCGCCGACGAGGCTCGTCACGCAGATGTGGCCGTCGAAGCCTGGTGGTGGTGGGGTTGGAACGCTGCGGCCACCGCCGGGCTGTTCGTCGGGTTGGAGCTGCGTGGGCGCCGCTTTGACTACTGGGCAGGTCTGGTGCGCCGGGGCGAGCCGTACCTCTACGTCGATGAGCTCGACGGAACCGGGCTGCGCGACGGGCTGGAGATCAAACCGGCGCAGATGTGGGCCGACCATGCCTGCGACGTTCCGTTCCGGCAATGGAGCGTCGGCAACGAAGCTCACGGCGTGCTCCTGGATGACCCGACGGAGGCGTGGCGGCGGGCCTTCGGGACTCCGGTGCCGGTGACCTTCGACGTCGAGTGGGGAGCGGTGGATGACCCGACCGCAATCGCTCACGGGTACGAGCAGTCGGGCGACGTCGATGCCCGGATCGAGTTGACCGAAGGGGTGCTCGAGCTCGTCGGGCGCGGCCATCGTGTGCACGTGTGGGGCGCGCCGTACCGTCCGCACGCGATGGCGATGCCGGTCGACTCCGTTGGTCTGAGGGCGCCGTATCGCCGCAGCGATGGGGTGCCCGTGGATCAGGTGCTCACCCCGACCGGTTGGCTCGGGCGTACTGTCGGCACATGAGCCGCGACATCCTCGACGAGTTCGAACAGATGCGCGGCCAGCCGAAGTATCCGACGGTCGCGGCGCGACTCGGCGAGCTCGTCGAGGATCGTGCCTCCGGGTTCTGCGGCGACATCATCGCAATCACGGCAGAAGCCGTCACGCTGCGCGACCGGCGGGGCGCCACTCGGCAGTTCCGCTACAAGCCCGGCGGCTTCCTGCTCGATGGCAAGCCGGTCACGCTCGTGCGCGAACTGCGATCCGCGCAGGCGCCGGCCCGCACCAACAGCGGCGCGATTGTCGGCGCGCCCTTGCGCGCCCGGGCCGCTCGGGCCAGCCGCATCTGGGTCGAGGGCCGCCACGACGCCGAGCTGCTGCAACACGTGTGGGGCGACGAGCTGGCCGAACTGGCGATCGTGGTCGAGCCGATGCACGGCATCGACGGGCTGGTCGACATGGTCGCCGGCTTCGGGCCCACGTCGCAGCGTCGCCTCGGCATCCTCGTCGACCATCTCGTCGCCGGGTCGAAAGAAGACCGCATCACGCGGCAGGTGGCCGGCCCCCATGTGCTGGTGACCGGCCACCCCTTCGTCGACGTGTGGGCGGGTATTCGCCCGCAGGTGATGGAGCTCGCCGAGTGGCCCGACGTGCCCCGCAACGTCGAGTGGAAGCAGGGCATGTGCGCCGCACTCGGCGTGTCGCTCACGGATTTCTGGCCGCGCCTACGGAATCGAGTTCGGACGTTTGCGGATCTGCGACCGGAGCTGGTGGGGGCGGTGGAGCAGCTGATCGATTTCGTTGCTCCGCCTGACGGCGACGGCGACGGCTGAACGGGAGCGCGAACGCTGCGGCGATGGCGCCGATCACCAGCAACGGCGAGGCGTAGCCGATGAAGATCATGATCGCGGCCAGCGCCACGACGAAGCCCTTCCAACCATTCTCGAACGCCCGGCCGATCGTCTGCTTGGCCTTTGGCGCGGCCTTGGCTGCGGCGGGCTCGGGGCTGACGCTCAACTGCACGCGCAGCGTAGCCAGTGACACCCGGTCGCTGATCGCCCGCTTCATCGCCGTGTACTGCTCGACCAAGGTCTCGCGCTCGGTGAGTTGACTCTCCAGGCTCAGGATCTGGCCGAGATCGGTCGCCGCTTCCAACAACTTGCGGACGCGATCCAGGCTGGCCTGCGCGGTGGTCAGCCTGGCGTCGATGTCGACCACCTGGCCGGTCACGTCCTCGGTGCCTTGCGATGCCGTGCGCCGGATGCCGATGGCATCGAGATCGGCAATTGCGGCCTCGATGTTCTCGGGGGGCAACTTGATGACGAACGAAGCGCTCGACGAACGGTCGTCGGTGATGTTGATCGTGCGCTCGTAGATCTGACCGCCGTGGCGATCTGACAGTGCGACCACGTCGTTGATCCCCTTGGTGATGTCGTCGACCTCGACGCCATAGCTGACGTCGATCGCCAGGAACTTGTTCGGCGAGCTGTTGGTCGGCGCGTCGATCGACGGCAGCGCCGGCCCGGGTCCCGCGGCCGGTGTCTCCCCCGAAGCACCGGTGTCGCCTGGAACCTGACTGGCATCTCCGTTGACCGAGTCGGTCTTGGTCTCTGCGGGCTTGGCAATGTCGATGGTGTTGCTGGACGACTTGCTGTCACTACCGCATGCGGTTGCGCCGAGGATGACAGCTACGAGGGCGGCGGCGATCCGTACCCCTCGATGCGCTGTGTTCACGTGTGCCATGGATGTTCGACGTGACCACCGACACGTCTGGTTCCCAATTGCCCAAACTGGCTTGCGTCGTGGTCGGGCGCGTTGTCAGTAGCGCCAGTACCGGAATCGTGCCCGACCGGGTTCATCGGGCGCGATGTGAGTAGGGCCAGTACCGGAATCGCGCCCGACGGGGGTGTGGGTGCGTAGTGTCGGCGGCGAATGGGACGGCTCGACTCACTGGATCTCACACAGCGCCTGGCGCGCAAGGACTACGACGAGCGGCTGAGCGCCGCGCAGCGCCGCGTGTTGCACTTGCGCCTGCACGTCGGAGGACAGATGGGCGCGGGAGAACTCGGCCCGGGCCTGGTGTTCGTGTTCGAGGGCAGCGATGCGGCTGGCAAGGGTGGCGCGATCAAGCGCCTGGTCGAGCCGCTGGATCCCCGGCACTACCGCGTGTCGTCGTTCGCCAAGCCGACGTTCGACGAGAAGCGACATCCGTTCCTGTGGCGGTTCTACCCGTACGTGCCGGGTCTTGGCGGGATGTCGGTGTTCGATCGCAGCTGGTACGGGCGGGTGTTGGTCGAGCGCATCGAAGGGTTCGCCACCGAGGACCAATGGGGTCGGGCGTACGAGGAGATCGTGCAGTTCGAGCGGGCCAACGCGCTGGAGGGCGTGATCATCGTCAAGTTCTGGCTGCAGATCAGCGCCGAGGAGCAGTTGAAGCGGTTCGAGGATCGTGAGAACGATCCGCTGCGACGGTGGAAGATCACCGAGGAGGACTGGCGCAACCGCACCAAGGCCGACCAGTACGCGATCGCCGCCGAGGAGATGTTCGAACGCACCGATCACCACCTCGCACCGTGGGACCTGATCTCCGGTGAGAACAAGCGCCTCGCCCGGGTGCAGGTCCTGGAGACCGCGATCCACCGGGTCGAGCAGGGCATGATCCGCTGGGGGATGGAAGTACCGGCTTCCGGCGAGCTCGGCGCCGCGAGCTAGCTCAGCTTGGCGGCGCGGCGGTGGCGCATGAACTCCACCGCAACCGGCAACAAGGAAATGGCAACCACGGCGATCGCCGCCAACTCGATGTTGTTCTTGATCACCTCGACCTGGCCGAGGAAGTAGCCGAGCACGGTCACGCCTCCGGCCCACAGCACTGCACCGATCGCGTTGGCGGTGATGAAGGTGCGCTGGCGCATCTTGCCCACGCCTGCCAGCACCGGCACGAACGTGCGCACGATCGGAACGAAGCGGGCCATCACGAGCGCCTTCGTGCCGTGGCGGTCGAAGAACGACTGCGTCCGAACGACGTTGCGCTGGTTGAACAGCCGGGAATCGGGCCGGTCGAACACCGAGGGGCCGAACGTGCGCCCGATGAGATAGCCGACCTGGTTGCCGACGAAGGCTGAGACGACCAATACCGGAAGCACCAGCCCCATCGTCGGCAGGTGCGGAAGTCCCTTCGGCTTCGACGACAGGAAGCCGGCGATGAACAGCAGCGAATCACCGGGCAGGAAGAACCCGATCAGCAGACCGGTCTCGGCGAAGATGATCAGCGCAGCAAGCGCCAACCCACCCTGGTCGAGCCACTTCTCGATGTCGAACAGCGCGAGCACGAGGTGAGGCGGGCGATCAGCTGCTGGGTGAGTCGCTGATCGAACTCACCTTGCGGCTGGAGAAGATGATCGCGCCGACGAGGACAGCCAACGCGGCCGCGGCGATGGAGAAGCGGGCGCCGTCGTTGTCGCGCAGGCTGATGATTGCCGGCAGGATCAACAGCGACACCAGGTTCATGACCTTGATCAACGGGTTCAACGCGGGGCCGGCGGTGTCTTTGAACGGGTCGCCAACCGTGTCGGCGATGACGGCCGCACGGTACGGGTCGCTGCCCTTGCCGCCGTGGTGGCCGTCTTCGATGTACTTCTTCGAGTTGTCCCACGCACCGCCGGAGTTGGACAGGTAGTTGGCCATCAGCTGCCCGACGAGGATGACCGCCGCCAGGAACGCGCCGAGGGCGAAGAAGTTGATGCCGAAGCCGACGATCACCGGCGTCAGCACTGCGAGCAGAGCCGGCGTCGCCAGTTCGCGCAACGACGCCTCGGTGCAGATGTCGATGACCGGGCCGTACTCCGGCTCCTTCTCACCCCTCATGATCTTGCCGTCGGCGAACTGCTTGCGGACCTCTTGCACCACGACGCCGGCGGTGCGACCGACGGCGCGGATGGCGAGGGCGCTGAACATGAACGGCACGGAGCCGCCGATCAGCAGGCCGATGAACACCTTCGGGTCGGCAACGTTGATCGGCAACAGGTCGAACACGCCGCGCGACGTGCGCAACGCGGCGTCGATCGTGTCCTGTGGCAGCAACTCGTTGACCGCGGTCTCGATGAAGCTGGCGAACAGGGCGACGGCGGCGATGACGGCCGAGCCGATCGCAAAGCCCTTGGTGACGGCCTTGGTGGTGTTGCCGACGGCGTCGAGGCTGACCATGATCCGCTGCGGCTCGCCGTGGAACTCACCACTCATCTCGGCGATGCCGGCGGCGTTGTCGCTGACTGGGCCGAACGTGTCTTCCGAGACGATGATGCCAGTGGTTGCCAGCATGCCCATGCCGCAGAGCGCCACGAGGTAGAACGAGAACTGCAGGTTGCCGCCGCCGAGCGCAAGGGCCGAGCCGAGGGCGATGGCGATGGCGAGCACCGCATAGACCGAGCTCTCCATGCCGCTGGCCGTACCGGCGAGGATCACTGTGGCCGGGCCGGTCTCGGCGGCTGCGGCGATCTCCTGCACGGGCGAGTGGTGCGTGGCGGTGTAGTACTCGGTGAGGCGGCTGATCAACTGCGCCAGGACGAGGCCGATGGCGACGGCGCCGAAGCACTTCCAGCCGACGCTCGACTTGTCGTTGCCGACGTAGACCAACGAGACGATCAGGGTGCCGATGAGAGTCAGCGAGCCGGCGACCAGGAATCCCTTGTTGATCGGCTTCAGCGCGTTGGTCTCGCCCTCTTTTGCCTTGACGAAGAAGATGCCGATGATCGAGGCGACCACGCCGATGGCGCGGGCGGCCAGCGGGAACATCAGGCCGAGCACCCATTTCCTGGGGTCGTCGGGGAAGACCGACTTGAAGGCGGCGACGCCGAGGATGATCGATGCGACGAGGGTGACCTCGTAGCTCTCGAACAGGTCGGCGGCCATGCCGGCGCAATCGCCGACGTTGTCACCGACGTTGTCGGCGATCGTGGCGGGGTTGCGCGGATCATCCTCGGGGATGCCCGCCTCGACCTTGCCGACGAGATCGCCGCCGACGTCGGCTCCCTTGGTGAAGATGCCGCCCCCCAGACGCGCGAAGATCGAGATCAGCGACGCGCCGAACGCGAAGCCGATCAGCGGTTGCATCAGGTGGTGCAGGCCTTCCTTCATCAGGTTGGGCGCATAGTCTGCAGTGCCCAGCAGGAACCAGTAGAACCCCGTCACGCCGAGGAGACCCAGCCCCACGACCAGCATCCCGGTAATCGCGCCGCCGCGGAACGCCACCGCGAGCGCGGCGTTGATCCCGTTCCGCGCCGCTTCAGCCGTGCGCACGTTGGAGCGCACCGACACGTTCATCCCGATGTAGCCCGTGAGGCCGGAGAGCACGGCGCCGACGAGGAAGCCGCCGGCCGTCTTGCCGCCCAGCGCCCACCAGATCAGCACGAACAGGATGAAACCGACGATCCCGATCGTCATGTACTGGCGGTCGAGATAGGCCTTGGCGCCGGCCTGGATCGCGGCGGCGATTTCGCGCATCCGGTCGTTGCCGTCCGGTTTCTTCAGGATCCAGCCGATCGACACGAAGCCGTAGACGATCGCAGCGGCCGCGCAGACGAGCGCGAAAATGAGGCCGTTGGCGTTGGACATGGTGGTGTTCTCCCGTTGAGTGGCAAGAAATCGCAGGAGCGCATCGGCGCGGGCCTGTGTCGGCCCGTGTGCCGGGGCGTGCGCGAATCCAACCGCGCCCGC
>JAYVOI010000273.1:0-8602 GCA_043758005.1 Ilumatobacteraceae bacterium | reverse complement strand
ATTAGCACCGGCCACACCTTCGCCACCGCCGTCACGGCCAGGCCGACGATCAGCAAGGCCAGCCCGACCTCGAAGAGTCGTTGCGTGCTGTAGCGCGCGACCAACCGGCCGTATCCCCCACCCTGGATCGCGACGAGCACGAGGCCGACGCCGAGGAAGACGGCGGCCGAGGAGGCCTCGGTGAGCCCGAAGCGACGATCGCCGAACAACGAGAACGTCGCCTCGAACGCGGTGAAGGCGATCACGGTGATGAAGCCGATGATGGCGAGGTGGCGCAGCACCGGTGACATCGGCGCGGTCGGGCCCGTATGACGAACGCGGTCGCGAGGATGGCGGGTCTCGGGAAGCCGAACCATTGCGGCGATCGCGTTGATGCTGGCCAGCACGCCGGCAACGTAGAACGGCACATGCGGGCCGCCAAGTGCGGCAAGACCGCCGATGGCCGGCCCGAGTACGAAGCCGACGCCAAAGGCGGCACCGAGCATGCCGATGAGCCCCGGGCGCTGCTCTTCCGGCGCGATGTCGGCGACCGCTGCTTGGGCAACGGACAAGCTGCCACCCGACGCACCGTCGACGATTCGGCCGGCGAACAGCAGCCACAGCACACCCGCCGCACCGGTGATGAAACTGCCGACCGCCGTGCCGATCAGCGAGATCACGATCACGGGCTTGCGACCGATGCGATCCGACAGTCTCCCGAGCAACGGTGCACACAGCAGTTGGGCGAGCGAGAACGAGGCGAACAAGAACCCGACGGTGAGCCCCGATGCTCCGAATCGTTCGGCATAGCGGCCGAGGATCGGCACGATGATGCCGAACCCGACGAGGTCGAGTGCAACCGTCGTCCAAATCGTCCAGTACCCCTTCGGCACTGGAGTGCGCTCTCGCTTTGCCACGACCCCCCGTTTTATCGGATGGAGGGCTGTTGGCAGCACCAGCGCGGCGGGCGGAGCGCAAAATGGGGCTAGCCCCGCCACGACCGGGGGGAAATGGCGGGGCTAGATCGGTGGGCCGCGGCGGCGTGCGGGATTCACGCCCCGCGGCCGCGCCAGTCGGGTTGCCCGGTGAACTGCGGACGGGAATCGATGCCGTGGCGAGGGGCCAGCGCAGCACCCACGAGTAGAGCCAGCAGAACCAAAGCTGCCATGATGAATCATCTCCTTGAATCGAAGTTGTACGTTAGTATCGTCCTGTGCGATCAATAAGGGAAATAGATATAAATGCTGAAATCAATCGGTGAATTCGATTTACCTCTCGGGGTTGAAGTGCGACATCTCATGGCGCTGGAAGCCGTCGCCCAGACCGGGTCGTTCTCCCAAGCGGCGACTCGACTCGGCTACGCGCAGAGCGCGATCTCCCAGCAGATCTCGACACTGGAGAAAGCCGTCGGCCACCGCCTCGTCGATCGGCCGGGCGGCCCGCGTTCGGTGTCGCTCACCGAAGCCGGCAAGGTACTGCTCGAACACGCCGGTCACATCATCGCTCGCCTTGCCGCAGCGAAAGCCGACCTCGACGCGATGGCTGCGGGCGATGCCGGCGTGCTGCGAGTCGGCACGTTCCAGTCGGCCAGCAACCGATTGCTCCCGCCGACGCTCGCCCTGTTCCGCACCTCGTGGCCCGACATCAACGTCGAGTTGCGCAACGAACCGATCATCACCAACGTCGAGGGGCTGATTCGCGCCGGCCAGGCCGACCTGGCGTTCGCCGATGTGGCCTCGCTCGACGACTCGTATGCAATGGTCGAACTGATCCGCGATCCTCAGGTGTTGATCACGGCTCCCGACCACCCGCTGGCGCAGTCGGACACCATCGATCTCGCCCAACTTTCGGGAGCGCGGATGATCTCGATGCCGGTCGGCGACCCGTGTGCGACTCGCGTCGCCCGCGCCCTCGAGCGGGTGGGCGCCGAGCCCGACATCGTGTTCCGCAGCGACGACAACCTCACGACGCAGCGGCTGGTCGCCATCGGGCTGGGGGTGGCCATCGTGCCGCTGCTCACCATCGAGCGCTCGATCCCCGATGCACGCGTCGCGATCCGTGGACTGAAGGCCAACCTCGACCGCCAGATCGGCATCATCTGGCATCGGGATCGGTTGCAGTCACGCGCTGCAGAAGCCTTCATCCACACCGCCATGCACATCAGCAGCGACGTCGACATGCCCGGTGTCCCGTCGATGTCGTCCCCCGCCTAACACTTGTCCGAGCCCCGTCGGACGCGATCCCAGTACTGGACATACTCACACCGCGCCCGATGAACCTGGTCGGGCTCGATTCCGGTACTGGGAATTCGTGATTCGCGCCCGACTGGGTGCAGTCTCAGCGGCGGAGGGTGGTGCCGGCTTTGGTGGTCTCGACCGTCCAGCCGGCGGCCTGCAACTCGGCACGGATGGCGTCGGCGGTGGCGAAGTCCTTGGCACCTCTGGCCGCGTCGAGGGCGGCAGCCTTGGCGGCGTCCTCGTCGGGCACCTCGCCACCGGCGTTGAGCACGAGACCGAACGCAGTGCAGATCTCGTGGACCGCGGCGACCAGTGACGCTGCAACGAGGTCACCGGAATCGAGCGCGGCGTTGGCCCGACGCACGGTGTCGAACAACAACGCTGTCGCGCCGGGAGTGTCGAGGTCGTCGTCCATGCGCTCGCGGAACTTGGCCAGCACCTCGGGATCGGCATCGGCTGCAGCGACACCGGCGGTGCGCGACGCAAACGAGTCGAGCCCGGCGAGGGCGTTGACCGAGGCGTCGATGTTGTCCTGCCCGACCGACACGGGACCGCGGTAGTGCGACTGCAGCAACAGCATGCGATACGCCCGAGGGTCGTAGTGATCCATCAGGTCGAGGAGGTTGGCGACGTTGCCGAGGCTCTTCGACATCTTCTCGCCCTCGGCGTCGACGACGAACCCGTTGTGCATCCAATGGTTGGCAAACCGCTTGCCCAGGGCGACGGCCTGAGCGCGCTCGTTCTCGTGGTGCGGGAACTTGAGATCCATCCCACCGCAGTGCAGATCGAAGCCCTCACCGAGGATGTCGAGGCTCATCACCACGCACTCGCTGTGCCAGCCGGGCCTGCCGTCACCCCACGGCGACCGCCACGACGGCTCACCCGGCTTGGCCAACTTCCACAACACGAAGTCGGCGGGATGGCGCTTGTTCTCGGCACCGAACACCTCGCGGTCACCGCCGCCTTCGATCATGTCGGAGAGGCGTTGGTTGACCAGCAGGCCGTAGTCCTCCACCGACTCGACATTGAGGTAGACGCCGTCGTCGGTCGTGTAGCCGCGGCCAATGTCGACCAACTCGCCGATCATCGTCACCATCTGCTCGACGTACTCGGTGGCGTGCGGCACGTCGGTCGGCCGGGCGACACCGAGCTTGCCCATGGCCTCGAACCACACCGACTCGCACTTCGTCGTAATGTCCTGCCACGGCCGGTTCTCGTTGTTGGCCCGGTTGATGATCGAGTCGTCGATGTCGGTGACGTTGCTGACCAGTCGCACGTGCAGACCGGTCCACTCGAGGTAACGACGCAACACGTCGTAGACCAACGTGGCTCGACCGTGACCGAGGTGCGGCGGGCCGTACACCGTCGGGCCACACAGATAGATGCTCACCGTGCCGGGCTCGCGCATGGCGAGCTCACGTACCTCTCGGGTGGCGGTGTCGTACAGGTGCAGCATGGGCCGCCAGCCTACGTGTCGGCGACAGCGAGCCCCCGGATGAATTCTCCGTGCAGATCGAATGCGGCGACGGCGCCGATCACGATCGTTGCCGGCGACTCGACCACGACGCCGGCAAGCTCCGACAACGCGCACCGCACCACGTGTTGCTCGATCGAGGTGGCATGACGGATCGCCGCGACCGGCGTGTCGGCAGCAAGGCCGCCTTCCATCAACGCCGCTGCGATCGAGCCGCGCTGGGCAACCCCCATCAACACCACGATCGTGCCACCGGCTTGGGCGAGCGCATGCCAGTTGACGGCGGTCTCACCGCGCTGGCGATGGCCCGTGACGACGGTGAACGACGCGCTGATGCCGCGATGCGTCACGGGAATGCCGGCAGCGGCGGGCGCGGCGATCACCGACGAGACACCGGGGACGACCTCGAACGCGAGACCGGCGCGAGTGAGTGCGAGCGCTTCCTCGCCACCTCGCCCGAACACGAACGGGTCGCCGCCCTTCAGCCGCACGATCTCTCGGCCACTGCGGCCGAGTTGCACCAACAACTCGTTGATCAGTTCCTGCGGCACCGGCGCACCGGGACGCTTGCCGACATCGACCAGCTCGGCATCGAGCCGGGCAAGTGCCAGCACGCCCGAGCCCACCAGCGCGTCGTGCACGACCACGTCGGCTCGCTGCAACCGATGCAGGCCTCGCACGGTCAGCAGCTCCGGATCACCCGGGCCGGCGCCGACCAATGAGATCATGCGGCCACCGTGATCATCATCGCCCCCGCGGTGGTGTTGGTGGCCTCGTCGACGAGGATCAACCGCCCGCCTTCATGACTGATCTCGTAGGGCGAGGCGACGATCGGCTCGCTCAGCGACAGCCGCACCATCGCGAGATCGTTCAGTTCGATCTGATCGGCGGCAACCGGCTCGAGGGTGTGCAGGTCGTGGCGATACTCCACCGCGTCGACGATCGCCCGACCGACGCGCGTGCCGTGCTTGAACCAGTACCGTGACCCTTCGCGCAACGGCTGGTCGATCATCCAGCACACGTGGCCCGAGACGACTTCGGTCGAGGCCGCTGCGCCGACCACCAGCACGTCGCCACGAGCGACGTCGATGTTGTCGTGGAGCGACACAGTGATCGCCTGGCCGGCCGCGGCGAACGGGATCTCGCGACCGAACCGCTGGATGCCGGACACGATGCTGGTGCGACCGCTTGGTAACACGGTGACCGGATCGCCGACGCGCAGACCACCGCCGGCCAACCGACCGGCGAACCCGCGGAAGTCGGAACCCTGCGGACGGATGACTCGCTGCACGTCGAGGCGCGCCGGCACCTCGGCAAGGCCAGAGCCGTCGAAGGTCTCGAGCCACTCGAGCAGGGCCGGGCCTTCGTACCACGGCGAATGCGGTGACAGCGTGACCACGTTGTCGCCATGCAACGCGCTGATCGGGAACGCCACCACGGTGACAGGCGTCGGCAGTGCCTCGACGTACCCGGCGAGGTCCTTGGCGACGGAGTCGAACTCGCCTTCATCCCACTCGACGAGATCCATCTTGTTGACAGCGAGAGCGATCGCCTTCACGCCCAGCAACGAAGCGATGAACGCGTGGCGTCGGGTCTGCTCGAGCACCCCATGACGGGCATCGACCAACACGATCGCGACGTCGGCGGTGGAGGCACCCGTCACCATGTTGCGGGTGTACTGCGCGTGCCCTGGCGTGTCGGCGACGATGAAGCTGCGGTTCGGCGTGGCGAAGTAGCGATGTGCGACGTCGATCGTGATGCCCTGCTCGCGCTCGGCTCGCAGGCCGTCGGTCAGCAATGCAAGGTTGCGCTCGCCGTCGCCGTACCTCCGGCTGGCCTTCTCGACCGCAGCGAGCTGATCCTCGAACACGGTCTTGGTGTCGTGCAGGAGACGACCGATCAGCGTGCTCTTGCCGTCGTCGACGCTGCCGGCGGTCGCGATGCGAAGCGTCGCGATGCGTGGGGGGGAAATACGCAGGGGGGTCTCGGTGCTCATCAGAAGTAGCCCTCTCGTTTGCGGTCTTCCATGGCGGATTCACTGAAGGTGTCGTCGGCGCGAGTCGCGCCGCGCTCGGTGATGCGTGCGGCCGATACCTCGGCGATCACATCGGCGATGGTCGCGGCGGTCGACCGAACTGCACCCGTGCAGCTGGCGTCGCCCACGGTGCGGTAACGAACGGTCTCGATCGACGACGCTTCGCCCGGCTCGAGCACGACCGGCCCACCGACCGCGAGCAACATGCCGTCGCGGGCCACGACCTCGCGTTGGTGGGAGTAGTAGATGCCGGGCAACGGGATCTGCTCGGCGGCGATGAACTGCCAGATGTCGAGCTCGGTCCAGTTGCTCAGCGGAAAGGCGCGGAGCTGTTCGCCCTTGCGAATGCGGGCGTTCAACACATCCCATGGCTCGGGCCGCTGGTTACGTGGGTCCCACCGACCGTGCCGGTCGCGGAACGACAAGATCCGCTCCTTGGCGCGTGCCTTGTCTTCGTCACGCCGCCCTCCGCCGAACGCCGCATCGAAGCCGTGCTCGGTGATCGCATCGAGCAGCGTGACCGATTGCAATCGGTTGCGGCTGGCCCGCGGGCCCGGGTCCTCGACGACCCTGCCGGCATCGATCGAGTCCTGCACGCTGGCGATCACCAACCGGGCGCCGACGCGCTGAACGAACTCATCGCGGTACTCGATGACCTCGGGGAAGTTGTGCCCGGTGTCGACGTGCATCACCGGGAACGGCAACCGGGCCGGGGCAAAGGCCAGGACCGCGAGGTGCAGCAGCACCGCCGAGTCCTTGCCACCGCTGAACAGCAGCACCGGGTTCTCGCACTCGGTGGCCACTTCGCGGATGATCGTGACTGCCTCGTCGGCCAACGACTCGAGATGCGGGCTGGCCGTCGCGTTCATGCGTGCAGTCCGCATTCGGTCTTGGCGTTGCCGGCCCACCGGCCACCGCGGCGATCTTCGCCTTCGGCGACGGGGCGGGTGCACGGCCAGCAGCCGATCGATGGATACCCGCGTGCGCTGAGCGGATTGACCGGTAGCTGATTGATCTCGGCGTACAGCGACATGTCGTCGTCGGTCCAGGCTGCAAGCGGGTTGATCTTGACGAGGTTGCGATTGATGTCGTAGCTGACGACGGGTGCGTTGGCGCGGGTGGGCCCGTCGACGCGACGCACGCCGGTGACCCACGCCGCCTTGCCCTCGAGCGAGCGATTCAACGGCTCGACCTTTCGGACGGCGCAACAGGCTTCGACGTCGGTCTGCCACAGGTTGTCGCGTTGGATCTCGGGTCGTGGCGTGACGATGCGCACGTTGATGCCGAATCGGTTCTGCATCTCTTCCACCAACCACCACGTCTCGGCGAAGAGGTACTGGGTGTCGAGCAGCACGATGTCGGCAGCCGGGTTGGCGCTGGCGGCGAGGTGCACGAGCACGGCGTCTTCGAAGCTCGACGTGATCGCCACGTTCTCCACCCCATAGGTGTCGAAGGCCCACCGAAGCACCTCTGAGGGGTGCATCTGCTCGACGTTGTCGGGGGCTTGGAGCAGGCTCACCCCGGCATCCTACCTAATTACGACTAATTCGATCA
Source organism: Ilumatobacteraceae bacterium (assembly GCA_043758005.1). Taxonomy (GTDB): domain Bacteria; phylum Actinomycetota; class Acidimicrobiia; order Acidimicrobiales; family Ilumatobacteraceae; genus JAENVT01. The sequence goes on along the minus strand of JAYVOI010000273.1, from coordinate 1,323 downwards.
AGATTGAAGTAATTCATCGTTGCTAGCCTGTCGGCGTGGCGTTCGACTATCCGATCATGCTCGACCTCACCGGCGTGCCGGTGCTGGTGGTCGGAGGCGGCAAGGTGGCGCTGCGCAAGATCGAAGGCCTGCTCAGCGCCCATGCTGACGTCACCGTCGTCGCACCGATGGTGGGCGACGACATCCACGATCTCGGGGTGCGGGTCGTCGTTCGCGGCTACGAATCTGCCGATCTCGACGGCGTCCGGCTGGTGATCACGGCCACCGACGACGCCGCAGTCAACGCTCGCGTGTCGACCGAGGCCACTGACCGGGGCATCTGGGTGAACTCCGCCGACGACCCCACCAACTGCACCTTCACCCTGCCGGCCGTGGCCCGCGATGGCACCGTCACGGTCGCTGTCGGCACCGGCGGTTCGAGCCCGGCCCTCGCGTCGCACCTGCGAGCCGAGTTGCAGCGGTGGCTCGGCGAGATCGGCGCGGCGGAGGCCGCTGTCACGCTGGCCGCGCAACGGAGCGAGTTCCGCGCCAACGGCGTGTCGACCGAGTCGATCGACTGGACCGAGCGCGTACGCGCGGCCCTCCGCCAACAACCCTGAGTGCTGCCGTCAACTCCCGAGCACGACAAACCCGAGTGAACGAGCCGCCTGCGCCTGTCGAAGATCGAAGGTGACGAACGGCATGGAAGCGATGCCCAACCGTTGGGCGCTCGCCAACTGAATCGCGTCGAGCGAGCGCACGCCGAGCAGCTCGCCAATTTGAGCAGCGGAGCGACACACCACCTCATCGACGGCTACGAGTGCCATCCCCTCGAAATCCGCGGCACAGTGCGCCTTGGCCTTGCGAAGCTCGTCCCCGGACAGCAAGCGGGCCAGGTTGCGACGCACTTCGACGAACGTCAACCAACTCGTTGCAAGCACTGAATCGCCGAGCAGGAGCCGCTCGGCAATCGAGGATTCCGGCTCCTCGACGTAGCGCTTCATGAGCGCGCTCGAGTCGACGTAGGTGGTCACTGACGACGGTCAGTCGCCGCGGTCGCTGTCGAGAACATCCGTGATCGATGCAGCCGCCCGAAACCGCTGAAGGGGAAGCAGCGGGCCGGGTCTGCTGGGTGGAGTGATCCAACCCTGCTCGATGCCCTCGGCCAATCGGTTGCCACCGCCTGGCAACGGGACCAGCTGCACCTTCGGTCGACCTCGATCGGTGACCGTGATGATCTCGCCGTTCTCGGCGCGGTCGAGATAGTCGGAGAGGTGTTGCTTCAGTTCACGCACGCCGACATCCATGTGTACACAATATCAGTTGAAGTGGACACATCGCTCC
>JAYVOI010000272.1:0-8632 GCA_043758005.1 Ilumatobacteraceae bacterium | reverse complement strand
CTGTGGCCTTCGGCCGGGTGTCGTACGGGTTCTACCTCTGGCACCTGCCCGTGCTGCGCTGGACCGACGATCGCCTGATCGGCCAGCCCGCTGTCGTTCGGATCGGGCTCGGCATGGGCCTGGCGCTGGCGGCCACGCTGCTGTCGTACCGCCTGCTCGAGCGGCCGGCGCTGCGACTCAAGCGGCGATTCGCTGCACCGATCGCGCCCAGCACGACACCAGCGTTGGACCAATCCACATCCGTGTCGGCAACGAACGAGTTACATGGCTGAGTGGGCGTTCTCGCATGCTGCGTAGCTCATTGCGCCGCCGCGGGCTGGAGCAACCTGGCCAGGACGACTCGAACGATCCGCTCGGGACCCTGCTGAGTCTGGCCGGCCGAGGCGACCAATCCGCCTTTGCCGAGCTGTACGACCAGCTGGCACCACTGCTCTACGGCGTCGTCTTGAAGGTGGTGCGTGACCCGTCGCAGAGCGAGGAGGTCACCCAAGAGGCGTTCATCGAACTGTGGAGGTTGGCGCCGCGCTACGACGCGTCGCGCGGGTCGGTCAGATCGTGGGCGGTCACCCTTGCTCACCGCCGAGCGATCGACCGGGTTCGCTCCGAGCAGGCGAGCAGAGATCGCACCGAGCGCGAGGCACACAAGCGACCCATCCAATCGAGCGACGTTGCCGAACAAGTGGTGGCCAACATCGACGGAACTCGGGTGCGCAAAGCACTCGAGCGCTTGACCGAGATACAACGACAAGCGGTGGAGCTGGCCTACTTTGGAGGACATAGCTACCGCGAGGTAGCCCTGCTCCTCGATGTTGCTGAAGGAACGATCAAGACGAGGATTCGTGACGGAATGATTCGATTGCGCGATGAACTGGGGGTTGCCACGTGAGCGGCTCCGACATTCATCAACTCGCCGCGGCATACGCGCTCGATGCGGTCGACGAGCGCGAGCGCGCCGAGTTCGAGGCGCACTACCCCTCGTGCCCGGTGTGCCGACCCGAGGTCGCCGGGTTCCGCGAAACGCTGTCGCAGGTCGCCACCGCCGGCGCGGTCGCTCCTCCGGCATCGCTGAAAGCCACCGTGATGGACGAGATCAGCGCGACCCGCCAGCTCTCCCCCCTGCTGCCCGGGGTGGTCGTCGATCTGGCGACGCATCGACAGCGCCGTCAACGAATGCTGCGGACCATGTCGGTCGCCGCAGCGTTGATCCTCATCGCCCTCGGTGCATTCGTGGTCGGGCGGCGGTCGAACGGCGGTGACAACGGCTATGCCGATGCTGCCGCGCGGGTCTTCGCCGAGCCCGACGTCAGGGTTGCAACGCTGAGCGGCAGCGGCACCGGCTCGTTCAAGGTCGCTTGGTCGCCGACCCTCGAACAGGCGGTGGTGATGGGCGACGGGCTGGTCGACCCGGGAACCGGCAAGGCCTACGAACTGTGGATGATCGACGGCGCTGGGCCGCACGCGATGCACCTGCTCGACCCGGCCGACGGCGGCCAGGTCCGCAAGCCGATCGCAGTCAACGGTTCCCCCACGCAATGGGCCGTCACCGTCGAACCGAAAGCAGGCGTCGAAGCTCCCACCACCGACCCCATCTTCGCCGGCGCGGTGTAGCGCAGCGGAGTGTTTCGAGGCACCCAGGTGGGCGTGAAGCACTCCACTCAGAACGCGGCGCGGAGGGCGGCGATGTGGGAGGGGCCGATGCCGCAGCAGCCGCCGATCATCGCCAGGTCGAACGAGTCGGCCCATTGCTCGGCGAGGGCGACGTACTCGGCCTCCGGAATGATGTCGACGAACTGCCATTCGGGCATCGTGAAGTACCCGGACTCGGCGTAGGCACCCAGCGAGCCGCGCCAGTGACGGCGCACGACCTCCAGCGCAGGTGTCGTCAGATGCGGTGCGGAGTGCATGACCGAGACCATCGCCGGGGCCGACCGCAGCAGGGAGTCGACGAAGTCGTCGAGCAGCCAGTTGGGACGGCCGAACCCGATCAGCGCGCCGGCCTCGTCCTGCTCGACGGCGATGCCGACCCACACCGGCAGGCCGGTTGCCGCTGCAGCCTCGGTCGCCCAGACCGAGTAGTCGCCATCGCGCATCATCTCCATGGCGATCACGTCGGCACCGGCCTTGACGAGCCCGTCGGCCTTGGCGGCGAACAATCGTCGCGCCTCGGACTCCGGCCAGTGCCGCAACATCTCGCTGCGGTCACTGCCGGGTATCCCCGGGCGCATCACCGAGAACGACCCGGCCACCGGCACGGACCCCCCACTGGCTTCTCGGGCCAACTGCACCGCTGCAGCGTCGATGAGGGCGACATCGTCATCACGCCCGAGATGGTTGAACAGCAGTGGGCTGGTCGCATACGTGTTGGCGATCAGCACCTCGGCGCCGGCGTCGAGGTACTGCCGGTGAGCCTGACGGACGATCTCGGGATGGGTGAGGTTGGCGTCGGCACCCCACGTGTCGCTGTGCATCGGTGCGCCGAGCGCCTGGATCAAGGTGCCGGTGCCGCCGTCGAGGATGATCATCGCGGCAAGCTATCGGCTCGGCGTGCGCCGGATCCGTCGACCTACAGTGGCCCGATGCGCGCAGCCCGACTCCACTCGATCGGCGGAACCCTCCAGCTCGACGAGCTCCCCGATCCTCAGCCCGGCCCCGGCGAACAACTCGTCGACATCGCCTACGCGTCGGTCAACCCGCTCGACGTGTGGATCACCCAAGGCTCGATCGGCGCCGCCGCCGCCAACCTGCCGTGGACGCCGGGCACCGAAGCCACCGGCCACGTCGACGGCCGACCGGTGCTGGTGCGCGGCGGTGGTATGGGCGTGATCCGCCAAGGGCTGTACTGCAGCCGGATCGCGGTGCCCGACGCATGGCTCCTGCCCCTCGCCGACGGCATCGATCTGGCCCAGGCCGCGGCCATCCCCGTGGCCGGCATCACCGCCTGGCAGGCGCTGCACAGCCGCGCCCACGTCGAGGCCGGCGACAAGGTGCTCGTGCTGGGCGCCAGTGGCGGCGTCGGCGCCCTCGCCGTACAGTTGGCGAAAGCCGCCGGGGCAACGGTGTGGGGCCAGACCGGTTCGGCGGCCAAGGTCGATGGCATCACCGCGAATGGTGCCGACCACGTCGTCGTGACGGGCGCCGACGGCCTGGAGGCCGCCGTGGAGTCGTACCAGCCCACCGTGGTCCTCGATTCGCTCGGCGGGCCGTTTACCAACGCGGCCATCGCCGCGATCGCCATCCAGGGTCGGCTCGTGGTCTACGGCACCTCGAACAACGAGCAGGTGTCGATCAACCTCCGGCGCCTCTACCGCAAGAGCGTCAACCTGCTCGGGTACGGCGGCATGGTCGACACGCCCGACGAGCAGCGCATCGCCGTGGAGACGCTGATGTCGATGCTCGCGGCAGCGACGTTGCGCGTTCCGGTCGGCGAGCTCCTGCCCCTGGCGGGCGCGGCCGACGCCCACGCCCTGATCCTCGGGCGCGGGGTGGAAGGCAAGATCCTGCTGGATTGCCAGGCGTGACTACAGCTTCGGTGGCGGTAGCTGGTCGATCGCGTTGACGAGCTGACCGACCGTCGGAACCAGCACCGGCAGCGGCACTTCGACGCGGCCGGTCATGCGATGGGCCAGGAGGGCCTCTTTGTGGTAGCGGTCGGCGACCTCGAGGAACGACGGGTGGTGGTAGTCACGGCCGTTGATCTTCGGGCCCTGCCGACCTTCGAAGATCGCCGTCACGTCCTCGCCGGAGATCGTCTTGTGGGTCTCCAGGGCGTGGGCGATCGCCAGCACCATCAGGCGGTTCTCGTGCAGCAGCTGTGACGCTTCGTCGAGGATCTGCGAGAGGCGCATCTCGATGCGGTTGCCCATGTTGGCGCGATGCCGGGCCTCGGAATCATCCTTGTCAGCGGCGGTCGCGTATCCCCCTCCACCGCCGATCAACTCCTTGACCACCGCTTGAGCGGCGATCGTGTCGCCCATGCCATACGCGCTCTCCATGACCGTTGCGAAGTAGGTCGCCGAGCGCAGGTCTCCGTTGACACCCGCCGAGCTGTCACCGTCGAAGAACATCCGCTCGCCGGCCAACGACGCCAGCGACACGAGGATGTCGACCTCGTACATCGATCTCCACTCGACGAAGGTGTCGTCGCTCTTGTTGCTCATGACGACGCCGTAGTAGCCGGCACCGGGCTCGATGCTGACGAAGTCGATTTCGTAACGACGCCGCTTCAGGTACGCCGTGACTGCGTGGCACGCCTCGTGGATGGCGATTGCGTGGCGCTCTCGCTCCACGAACTCGACCTGCTCGTGCTCGCCGACGCGGCGCAGGTAGCGGGCCTGCAACACGTCGGCCCAGGTGACCACGTCGCGTCCTTCACGCAAGGCAACGAGCACTGCCTCGTTGACCAGGTCCTTGATGCTCGCGCCGGTCGCGCCGGGCGTCATCGTCGACAGACGCTCGATCTCCGGGAACGTCACCGTGTGACGGATCTTTTCGAAGTATCCCTGGAACGTGCGCGCCCGTCCGTCTTTCATCGGGTAGCCGACCTTGTACATGCGATCGATTCGACCGGGCCGCAGCAACGCCGCGTCGAGCGCGTTGGGCAGGTTGGTGGCGAACATGTGCAGGATGCGATAGCGGGGCGGTGGCTTCGGCTTCATGGTGAGGAAGCTGCGGAAGCGTCGCGAGAAGAAGCCGCGCGGCTTGTTGAGCCCGTTCATCTCGGTGAGCAGCGCCTGCAGCGTGCCCGCGCCACCCATTCCGCCGCCCATCATGCCGCCCATGATGATGCCGTCGCGCCACGACCGGGGCCGTTCCGGCGTCGCCGGCTCGGCCGCGGCCTGCTGCTGTTGGAGCCAACTCGTGATCTCGCGCTGGCCGTGCGGACTCAGCCACTTCGCCGACTCGTATTGCTCGATCGACGCGCGCTCGTCGAAGCCGCCGCCGGTCGAGCCACCACGGCTGCCCAGCACGTCGGCCTCGTCGAAGAACACCACGACGCCGCCATATCGCAGGGCGAGCTTGCGCAGCTTTCGATAGAGGTGCTTGATCTTCATCGGCGCGACACCGATGAAGGTCTGCACGAAAGCGGACGGGTCGACGAACACGTACGGCTTGCCGGTCTCGCCCGCCGACGCCTCGGCCATCAACGTCTTGCCGGTGCCCGGAGGGCCCCACAGCAGGATGCCGCCCGGCACGTAGCCGCCGCGATCTTCGATCTCCTTCGGGCGCTCCAAGAAGTCGAGGTTCTCCTTGACGCGACGAACGACGTGGTCTTGACCCCAGATGTCGCTGAAGCGGGTCTTGATCTCACCCGGCTTGAAGGTCTCGACGCCACCGATGAAGAAGATGCCGAAGAAGAACACGATGTAGACGAGCCCGCCCAGGGTGCTGAGCGCGATCGTCAGGCCGACCGGCAGGCCGAGGGCCGGGTTGATGAAGATGTTGCGGAAGATGCGCGCCGGTGCCTCGGCCAGGGCTTGCGGCAGGTTGACACCCCACATCCACGAGAAGATCGTGCCGACGATCGCCAGGAAGATCAGCCGCTTGACGAGCTTGGACACGCGGTACCGGGAGTACGGCTTCATCCGGCTCATCAGCGACTCCCAGCCACCGAACACCTTCTTCTGCCAGAACTGATGCCACCGCTTCGAGTGCTCGGAGATGATGTTGTGGATCTGGCGGAGGACCTCGAGGCCGGCGAGGAACAGCACCCACCACTTGGCGTGCAGCTGGTCTCGGAACGCGTCACCCCACGACATCAGCGGGATGTCGGTCTTCTGCTGCGAGGTGACCAGGCCCAAGAAGACGGCGAGCAGCACGAAGACCTTCAGCCGGTCCATGAAGAACATCTTGCGGCGTACCGGTGGGTCGCGGTCGTCGATGACCGGCTGGTGCACCGATGTGTCGATCGGTGAGAGGGCAGAACCGTTCATACTCATCAATCGATCCTCCATGAGTTGACGATCTTGTCGATTTCCGCCGCCGACTTGTCGTAGCAGGCGGGGCTACAGACCACTTCGAGGGCGTACAGACGCGAGTGCGATGGGTTGAAGAAGGTCGACAGGTTGATCGTGAGCACCCAGTCGCTGGTCTTGTCGCTGCGCACCCGGTAGACCACGTGCGAGCCGCTGACCTTGGCGTTGGTCGGCTTGGCGTTGAAGTCGATGACTTCCGACAAGCCGTCGTCTGCGGCAGCCGGAAGGAGCGGGTCGAACGACACCAGGCCGACCACGCGCCGCGCCAGCGACGCCGAGAGCTGTTGATTGAACGCCCCGGTGGTCTCGTACACGGTCATCGTGGCGAAGGGCGAGTCGCCGGTGAGATCCGTCTGCTGGACCGCATCCTTCTGCGTCGTCACCACGGTCTTGGAGATCACCTTGGCGTCGCTGGTGGTCGACAGCACGGGATCCTTCAACGAGTCGGACAACTTCACGTCGTGCCACGAGTTCGGTACGCGGAGGTAGACCTTCTCGTCACGGTTGGCGAGGAAGCGATGACCGGATGACCCACAAGCCGTCAGGACCACGAGCGCCGCCACAGCCGAACCCCAGCGCCGTCGGTTGCAAACAATCTCCAAAGTCTCTCTCATTCCCGATTGGATGTACAACCGTTCGGAGCCCTAAATGGGCCGTATTGCCCACTATTTTGTCGCAGAATTCGTCGCCGATGGCGTCAGGGCGCCCCATGTAACAATTCGTAACCTTGTCGCACGTCGACGAGGTGATGCACGAGGTCGTGCAGGACGTAACGGCCGAACGAGTCGACCGTGAACGGTGACCCGTCGCTGCGCATCCCGGGGCGCTGCCACTGGTCGCCCCCGACGCTGTCGTACATGTCAGCCAGCTTCGTCGCCGCGGCTGCCAATTCGTCGGTCACCTGTCCCGGATCCTGCATGTCGTAGCGCTCGGCCACCGCCGCCTCGTCCTGGTCCCAGTTGGCGAAGCGAGGATCGTCCTCGTCGAGCATGCGGCCCAGACGGTAGGACCCCATGCGAAACACGTCGCGCACGTGGCACCCGTACTCGAGGGCCGACCAGATGTCTTCCTGCGGCCGCACCCCGGCCTTCGGGTCGGCCATCAACCCAGGCCACGGCGCGGCGGCGTCACGGAGCCGACCGGCGATCTCGTCCGCTGGGAACGCACGAGTGTCGAACCCGCAGTCCTCGCACTCGCGCTCGAGCACCCACGTCCAACTCTTCGTCTCCGGTTCGATCGTCATGGCCCCAACGTATTCCACGACGGCTGCGATCCGCTCTGGAAATACTGGGCGATCACAGCTCGTGTTCGGCGAGCTCGCGGAACTCGTCGGGCACCGTGGCGTGGGTCGACAACACCACGCCTGCATAGCCGACAGCAGCCCGGCCGAACCGGCGGCGAACCTCGTCGACCGAGTGGTCGACGGCCCATCGCGCCGCCCCGATGCTCGATCCAGGTCGGGTGGCTTCGTCGGGCAGGATCGGCAGTTCGAGCTGCAGCACCGGCTGGTCGACCAGGTTGGAGACCGAGATCGCCAGCAGCGAGATCTGGTACTGATCGGGGTGGTCGGCCAGCGCCTTGTACACCAATTGCTCGGCGAGCTCGGCCAGTGTCAGCGTGGTCGAGATCGGGTGCGGCCCGGTGAGCGAACGGGTGATGGCGCGCATGCTGGCGAATCGGAGCCGCACGGTGACGGTGCGGCCGGCACGTTGCTTGGCACGCAGCCTGCCCGCGACCCGATCGGCGAGATGGCCGAGCACCGAGCGCACGAGCTCCGGCGACACGTCGCGACGACCGAACGCCGACTGCGCACCGACCGACCCGGCGCGACCCTGGGGCTGCACACGCCGGTGGTCGTTGTTGGCGGCCAGCGCACTGACCTTGCCGCCGAGGGCTCGGCCCAACAACGATTCGAGGGCGCCATCGGGTGATGCAGCCAGCTGGCCGATGGTGTGGATTCCCCGATCGGCGAGGTGCTGGCGAGTGACCGGGCCGATTCCCCAGACCAACCCGACCGGCAGCGGATCGAGGAATGCGCGCTCGTCGGCGGGCTGCACCACGACCAGCCCATCTGGCTTGGCGACCTGCGAGGCGATCTTGGCCAAGTGCTTGGTGCGTGCCGCACCGACCGAGATGGGCAATCCGATCTCGGTGCGCACCCGCCTCCGCAACGACTCACCGATCACCTCCGGCGGCCCGAACAGGTGCACGGACCCGGACACATCGAGGAACGCCTCGTCGATCGAGATCCGCTGCACCAGTGGCGTGAAGTCGCCGAGCACCACCATGACCTGGTCGGCAAGGCGTTGATACTCCGAGAAGTGGCCGTGCACGAAGGTCAGGTCAGGACACAGGCGCTTCGCCCTCCACCCCGACATGCCGCCTTGCACACCGAACTTCTTGGCCTCGTACGACGCCGCCAAGACGACACCGCCCCCGACCGCGATCGGCCGGCCGAGCAACGACGGGTCGAGCAGTTGCTCGACCGACGCATAGAACGCATCGAGGTCGGCATGAAGGATCGTGGCACCGGCGGGCACAGAGTGGAGTCTAGTCGAACACGTGTACTGGGTATTCGGGTGAGTGAAGCGACTACCAGGCGTTGTAGCCGGATACGACAGCGCGGCCGTCATTCACACAACATGTTGTGGCCGCTGCAG
>JAYVOI010000271.1:0-19317 GCA_043758005.1 Ilumatobacteraceae bacterium | reverse complement strand
AAACCCTCGAGTGCCCGTTCGAGCACCGGTCACAGTTCAACACCGATGCCGAGCGCCAATGTCTGCTCGATCGGCAGGTGGAACAGCTGGATCGTTCCGGCGGCGTTGCGCGACACGAATGAATACAGATGCTCCCGCCATATCGCCATCCCACGCCGTGGTGTCACGGAGATCGTCTCGGTACCGAGTACGTAGCTGAGGGTCGACAGGTCGATCCCTAGCCCCATCGCGACACGTTGGGCCAACGCCCGCGGTACATCGGGCTGCTCCATGAAGCCGAAGTGCAGCACGACCTGATGGAAGCCGGCACCGAGATGGGTCACGACGGCGCGCTTCAGCGTGGGCACCCGCGGTCGCGGTTCGACGACGACGCACACGATGAGGACCTGCTCGTGCAGCGAATCGTGATGTCGCAGTCCGGCGATCAGCGCCGGTGGAGTGATGCCGATCGCACTGAACAGGTACGCGCTCGTGCCAGAGGTACGCACGACCGAGCTCTTCGAGCAGCCGGCGACGAATTCGGCGAGCGGGGGCATGCTTCTGCTCATTCGTTCCCGCACGATCCGTCGACCAGTGCGCCACGTGGTCATGACCGTGAATATCAATGCTCCGACGACCAGCGGGAACCATCCGCCGTCGGGAATCTTGAACACCGTCGCTGCGAAGAACGCCACATCGACACCGAGGAAGATGGTGCAGAGCGCAACAACGAATGGTCGGCTCCATCCGAAGTGGCGACGGGCGACATCGCCGAACAGCACCGTCGTCATGACCATCGTGGTCGACACCGCGACTCCGTATGCGGCGGCCAGGTTCTCCGATCGACGGAATCCGACGACCAGCCCGAGGCACGCGATCATCAACAGCCAGTTGATGACGGGGACATAGATCTGACCGATCTGCGATTCCGAGGTGTGACGGACCTGAACCCGAGGGCTGTAGCCCAGTTGGATCGCTTGGTGCGTCAGTGAGAACGCGCCGGAGATCAATGCCTGCGACGCGATGACCGTGGCACTCGTTGCCAGGACGACGAGCGGGTACAGCAGTGCGTGCGGTGCCATGCGGAAGAATGGGTTGTCGATCGCGGCGGGATTGCGGATCAGCAGAGCGCCCTGGCCGAAGTACACGAGCAGCAGGCTGGGCAGCACGACGCAGTACCAACCGAGCATGATCGGGCGTCGACCGAAGTGGCCCATGTCGGCGTACAAGGCTTCGCCACCGACCACGACCAGGATCACTGCACCGAGCACCAAGAAGCCCTTGACGCCGTTGTCGACGAAGAATTGCACGGCGTATCCGGGCCACATTGCACGCAGCACCCGTGGCTCTCGTCGAAGTTGACTGATCCCGAGGACGGCGATCGTGGCGAACCAGACCATCATCATCGGGCCGAACACCCGACCGATCGCCGCTGTGCCCTTGTGTTGGACGGCGAACAGCCCAACCAGGATCACGCAAGCCAGCGGCACCACGTAGTGCTCGAACCCGGGCGTCGCCACCGCGGCCCCCTCGACCGCGGCGAGTACCGAGATGGCGGGTGTCACCATCCCGTCGCCATACAACAGCGCGGCACCGAGAATGCCGACCAACACGAGAACCCACTTGCGGCCGGACGTGGCGTCGCCTTTGCCCGAGACCAGTGCGGCGAGGGCAAGGATCCCGCCCTCACCCTCGTTGTCGGCCCGCATGACCGTGGAGATGTACTTCACCGTCACGACGAGGATCAGCGACCAGAACATCAGTGACAGCAGCCCGACGATGTTGGTGGCATCGAGGGCGACCCGGTGGCGTGCGGTGAACGCTTCGCGCATCGCGAACAGCGGGTTGGTGCCGATGTCGCCGAACACCACGCCGAGCGCTCCGACCGCCAACACACGGGTGGACGTGCGGTGCTGTGGGGTGTCGGTTCCCGGTATCGCCATTGGTCAGCCCTTCGGCGGCACGATAGCCGAGGGGTCACACCGCACTTGACCAGCGTGCCGGGACCTCGCTGTCGCCATCTCCACAGGCACCTCGCCGTGGCCAACGGTGACTGGATTGCCGCAGCGCGATGGTTCACCGAGACCGCCGAGTCGCAGTCCGCCGAGTATCCGAACTGGTACCGTCTGGCAGTTGCCTGGCACGCGTTGACGGCCAACGCCAACGCGGGGAACAAGATCGCCGCTCGAGACCTCGGCGACCCGTGGCGCTGGTTCCGCAGTGAGTCGATCAACACGCTGGCCTGGCACGGCGCGGTCTCGTCGGCGATCGCGCTCGACCGGCTCGGTCGTCGCGACCTCGCTGACCGTCTGATCAGTTGGGCTTTGCGGTCAGATCCCGGCGGGGTGATGGATCGGTTCATGCGCACACTCACTGCGGCCGGTCTCGACCACGAACCGGCGGTGTCGACCGACGAGCTCGACACGCTGATCGACGAGGTGATTGCGATCGCCGATCACTCGAGCGGCATCAGATCTAGGGTTGCGACGATCGGAAGGAGACGTCCATGGATCAGATCACCCAACGCGAGACGGAACAGATCGATGCGGCGAACACGTCGGGGCAGACGCCGGTCGTGTTCGTCCACGGGCTGTGGTTGCTGGCCACCAGTTGGGATCCATGGCGCGCTGCCTTTGCGTCAGCGGGCTACGCAACGCTGGCACCCGGCTGGCCCGACGACCCCGAGACCGTGCACGAAGCCCGTGCCCACCCCGAGGTCTTTGCCCGCAAGACGGTCGGTCAGATTGCCGATCACATGCAGGCCGTCATCGCCAAGCTGTCGACGCCTCCCGTCGTGATCGGTCACTCGTTCGGAGGGTTGCTGGCCCAGATCCTGGCCGGTCGCGGCCTTGCGGCGGTCACGGCCGCCATCGATCCTGCGCCGTTCCGCGGCGTGCTGCCCCTGCCGATCTCGGCGCTGAAGTCGGCGTCACCGGTGCTCAAGAACCCCGCCAATCGCGCCAAGGCCGTGGCCCTGACGTACGACCAGTTCCGCTTTGCGTTCGCCAACGAGGTCGGCGCGGACGAAGCCAGGGAGTTGCACGAGACGTTCGCCGTGCCCGGGTCCGGCCGCCCGCTCTTCCAGGCGGCGACGGCGAACTTCAACCCGTGGACCGATGCCCGCGTCGACTCGAAGAACCCCCAGCGCGGCCCGTTGCTGATCATCTCCGGCGAGAAGGACCACACGGTCCCGTGGGCGATCGCCAACGCCAGCTACAAGAAGCAGAAGCGCAACGAAGGCGTCACCGAGATCGTCGAGATCCCCGGCCGCGGGCACTCGCTGGTGATCGACCACGGATGGCGCGAGGTCGCCGACACGGCGTTGGCGTTCGTCCGGCGGTTCGCGACGTAGCGCAGCGCGTACAACGTCCTCCCCTCGGTCGCGCACTGGAGGCGCGCGGACCGTGTCGGTTCCGGAACGGCACGTTGTAGGCTCAGCCCATGGCCGTCGCCAAGCTCACACCGCTGCAGGAACTCGAAGCACGTCGCAATGCGCCCCCCGGGCCGAAGCGGGTCATCTCCGAAGAGGAGAAGGCAACTCGCAAGGATCGGGTGGCCAAGGCCAAAGATGCTCTGGCCCGGTCGGTCGGCGCCAAGGGCGAGCAGGTTGCGCCGGCACGCGCCGCCCTGAAGACCTACCTGCAGCGGCTCAACGAGCCCAAGCAGCCCGACGATGCCCAGTTCGAAGTGCTGATCGAGGCACCGTTCAAGGCTCCGCCGAAGAAGAAGACCAACGACCGTCGCTTCTGAGGCGATGTCGCCGCAGGAACATCTTCGCCACTGCATCGAGCAAGCCGACGCGCATACCGAGGCATCGGCCGTTGCGTTGCTCGTGCGCCGCGACGACGAGGCCCTCGCCGAGGCGGCGGTGGTCGACGAATCGTTACCGCTCGCCGGCGACGTGCTGACCGTCAAGGCGTGCTTCGACGTCGCGGGGTGGACGACGAACGCCGGCTCTGCGGTGCTCGCCGACGCGCCACCCGCAGGCGCGGATGCGCCGATGGTTGCCGCGCTGCGGTCGGCCGGCGCGATCGTGCTGGCGCAGACCAACATGACCGAGTTCGCCTACGGCGCGTTGGGCCTCAACCGCACCTATGGCACGCCGACGTCGCCGTTGCGGCCGACCGAGCAGCGCGTCGCCGGCGGCTCGACATCTGGTGGTGCGGTCGCGGTCGCGCTGGGAATCGCGGACCTGTCGCTGGGCTCCGACACCAGCGGGTCGATTCGCATCCCGGCGGCGTTCTGCGGCGTGGCCGGCTTCAAGCCATCGCAAGGCAGGTACTCGTCCGACGGGCTGATCCCTCTGGCTCGGAGCTTCGACGCGCCCGGGCTGATCGCCTCGTCCGTGGCGCACCTCCACCGGGTCGATCTGGCGCTGGTCGATCGCGATCCCCGGCGTCTCTCGGTGTCGCAGATCGGTGAAGCGAACCTGGTGGTGCCCCGTGATGCGATCAGGGCCGGGCAGACCGACCAGGAAGTGATCGACCGCTTCGAGCGGTGGATTGCGATGTTGGTCGACGCTGGCGTGCGGATCACCGAGACCGAGATGCCGATGTTGACCGAGGCCAGTCTCGCCGCCCGCGCCGGCTCGGTGATCGCGGTCGAGGCATACGACTGGCATCGCGATCTGATCGCCGACAAGCCCGAGGAGTACGACGATCGCATCGGTCCACGCATCCAACATGGGGCAACGGTGCTCGCGGCCGAGTACGTGGCGGCGCTGCGCACGATCGCCGACTGCAGGCGACGCTACGACGCGGCACTCGACGGCGCCGACGCGATCCTCACGCCGACGGTTCCGATCCTGCCCCCACGGGTCGCCGACGTTCAGCGCATCGAGGACTACGTGGCGATGAACACCGAGGTGCTGCGATTGACCGAGATCGCCAACCGTCTCGACCTGCCCAGCGTCACCATGCCCGGTGTCACGGGGCAGGGCAACCCAGCGGATCTGGCGCCGATCGGGCTGATGCTGACCGGCAAGCGAGGCGACGACGCCGCACTGCTCGACCTTGCCGTGCTGGTCGAGCGTTGCATCTGCGCGAGTGACTAGCTTCGGATCATGATCATCGTTCGCTCGGAAGACATCGCCAACACCAGTCGCCACGTGTCGGGGCCCGGATGGGACAGCAAACGGATGATCGTGAAGGGCGATGGGATGGGCTACTCCGTTCACGAGACACGGATCGTCGAGGGCTCGGAGAGCCGCCTCCACTACCAGCACCACCTCGAGACCAACTACTGCGTCGCCGGCGAGGGCGAAGTCGTCGACGTGGCATCCGGGCAGACGTTCCAGATCCGACCGGGCACGATCTACGCCCTCGATCAGCACGACGATCACATCCTGCGCGCCACCAAGGGCGATCTGCACCTGGTCTGCGTGTTCAACCCGCCGGTCGTCGGTAGCGAAACACACAACGCCGACGGCGGCTACGAACCGCAGTCGGAGTAGGACGTCGTCGGTCCCTCCTCTCGGCAACCGGCCGGTCTCGAGACCGGTTGCCGAGGCGGAGGTCCCGCTCGCTACAACGTGCCTTCGAGGTCAGCCCCAGCGCTGGGGGTCGTCGGGGTTGATGCCGAGGCAGAGCTTGGCGATCAGTTCGTGGGCCAGCAAGGTGTTGCCGGGGTGGAAGCGGCCCATGCGCACGTCGCGGAAGATCTGCTCGAGGCGGCTGGTCTTGAAGACCGCGCTGCCGCCGGAGAGATCCATGGCCCGGTCGACGATGTCGTAGGCCTGGTTGATGATGAAGTGCCGGGCGCCCACCAACCGCACTGGCCAATCGGCATGCGGCACGCCCGTGGCCCAATCGGTGGTGACCTTGTCGAGCAACGCTTCGCAGGCGTCGAGCGAGATGCGCATCTCCGACACGTTGTGCTGCACCTCGGGATGGTGGGCCATCGATCGGGTCAGGGCAACGGACGTGCGCTTGGGCATCTTGTCGATGGTGATGTCGAAGGCGCGGCGGGCAGCGCCGAGGTAGACGGTGGCGAAGCCCATCAGGGCCCAGGCGAACACGCCGACCTGGAACATGCCGGCGCCGGCGAAGCCTGCCGGGCAGACGAGCACGATGTTCTCGTCTGGCACGAACGCCCGATCGAGCACGGTGTCGTGGCTCTGCGTGGCCCGCATGCCGAGGGTGTCCCACGTCTCGACGATCTCGTAGCCCGACGTGTCGCGGGGCAGGAACCCGTGCACGACCTTCGGGTTGGCGGGGTCGGACGTGTCCATGCCGTGAACGCCGGCCAAGGTCCACACCGGCGAGAGGCTGCCGAAGATCTTGTGGCCCGTGAACGCGTAGCCACCGGGCACCTTCTCGGCCTTCGCGGACGACAAGAGCAGTGGGATGTCGTTGCCTGCCTCGCCGTGGATTGCCGCGAACACTTCGCCGTCCGCAGCGCGCTCCAGCATCCAGCGACACGAGGTGTCGCCGGTCTTCAGCAGGTCGGCGGCGACACCGGTCCAGTACAAGTGCATGTTGACGGCAACGGCAGTCGCCGGTGCGTAGTAGGCGAGCCGGCCCTGAAGGCGGGCGACTTCGTCGAGCCCGAGGCCGGAGCCACCGAATTCGGTGGGCACGGCCGCGAGCAGGTAGCCGGATCGACGCAACTCGTCCCAATCTTCATCGAAGAATCGGTTCTCGCGGTCGTAACCGGCTGCTCTGGCGTCGAACCGGGCCAACATCTCGTCGGTCAGCAGGTCCGTTGCGGTGGTCATGGTCGTCATGGATGTCTCGTTTCACGTTGATTCGGCGTTGACGACGGCGAATTCAGGCGGCCCGGACGGACCGATCTGATCGACGGCGACGATGACATCAGCAGGGATTCCCAAGCGTGCTGCTGCTTCGATGATCGCCTCCGGGTTGGGGGCTTCATACAGGCAGTAGGTCTTCTTCTTGTCGGCGGACAGGAACGAGTACAGCCAGCGCACACCGACGTCGTCGTTGACCAGCCGGATTCCGGCATAGTCGAGCGCCTGCGGGTCGAGCTGCTCGGCAAAGTTCCGTTCGATCACGAAGAGGGCCATGGTTCCATCCTCTGCTTGTGTCGTGATCCCTCCCACCGGGCCCGGTAGGAGGTTTCACGTCGTCGTCATGGATGACTGTAGAGACTCCGGAATCGGCTGTCATGACCACCTTTCGCCTTCGTGATCGCGTAATTTCATTGACTCCACGTGGTGCAGGTAGTCAGATCTGACTAGTAGGAGGGGTACGTGAAGTCCGCCGGCAGTTCGACATCGACGATCATGTGCGCCGAAGCGGCCCTCATCGACCATCTCCGACCACTCTCCGACCTGGCGCACACGCATGGCGGTCGGGTGAGCCACAGCGACGGTGACCGGGTCTTCTTCGTGTTCGACAGCGCCTCCTCCGGCGTCGCCGCCGGAGTCGAGATGCTGCAACGGGCGGACCACTCGTCGCCAGCGGCTCGGTTGCGGATCGGGCTGGCGACGGGGGATGTCACATGGGCCGATGTGGTGTGCAGTGGTGCGGCCGTCGTCTCGAGCGCTCGGCTGTTCGAGCACGCCAGCCCCGGCCAGCTCCTGGTCAACAACATCGTGCGGTGGCTGGCGGCGGGAAGCAGCTTCGTCACCATCGGCCCATTCGACGTCGACGAACACGACGACTCTGCCGAGATCTTCGCAGTCGAGTGGCAACCAGCGGGTTTGGCGCCCGATGACCACGATTCGGGTGAGCATCCGCCGATCCCGTTGCCCGCGGCGCTGGCGACCACAGCACGGCAGCGCCTGGTTGGCCGCGCCGACGAGTGGAGCATCCTGGCCGGGGCGTGGACGCGGGCGGAGTCGGGCGGCCGCGAAGTGGTGCTGATCGGTGGTGAGGCAGGCGCGGGCAAGACCCGCCTTGCCGCCGAGTTCGCCCGCCAATGTCACGACGCCGGTGCGATCGTGCTGTTCGGGACGTGCGACGAGGAGTTGGCGTTGCCGTTCCAGCCATGGGTGCACGCCCTCGACCACCTTCTTCGTTCGCTCCCGGGGTATGGGCGGCCGATCAACGCGGACCGCGACCTCGGGGACCTGCTGATGCTGCTGCCACAGCTCGAGCGGCTGCTTCCAGGTCTGCCCCGGCCGGCATCGGCTGATCCCGAGACCGAGCGCTACCTGTTGTTCTCCGCTGTCGATCGCGTGCTGGCCAATGCTGCCCGGCAGGCTCCGCTGGTGCTGCTGCTCGACGACGTTCACTGGGCCGGCCGACAGACCCTGGAACTGCTGCGACACCTCGTGCGGTCGGGGTCGGCGGCGAGGCTGATGGTCGTCGCCACCTTCCGTGATGGCGCAGCCGACCTCACCGACGCGCTGGCCGATTGCCTGGTCGATCTGCAGCGAAGTGAGTCGGTCACCCGGGTGCGGTTGGAGGGTCTGGATGCAGCCGGCGTCGAGCAGTACGTCGCCGGGGCGCTCGATCAGGAGCTCGACAGCGACCTTCGGATCCTTGCTGCAGCGGCGGCCGAGCGCAGCGGTGGGAACGCGTTCTTCCTGGGTGAGCTGTGGCGCCATCTGATCCATCACGCCGTGGTCGTACGCCTCGACGACCGGTGGGTCGTGCGGCGCGACCTGGCCAGCGTGGGTGCGCCCGACTCGGTCAAGGAGGTCGTGGCCAGCCGGATGGCCCGCCTGTCGCGACGCGCCCGACGGCCGCTGGAGCTGGCCGCAGTCGCCGGTCTGCGCGTCGAGTCGCGGGTCCTGTCTCTCGCCACCGGGATGCCGGCCGACGAGGTCGCCGTCGGCCTCGACGAGTTGGTCGACAACGGCTTCCTCGTCAGCGTGGGCGGGCACCTGCTGACGTACCAGTTCGTACACGCACTGGTGCGCGACACCGTCGAGGAAGTGCTGTCACCGGCCAGGCAGGCCGCGTTGCATCTGCGGATCGCCGAGGCGCTGGAACAGATCTACGACGCCGATCGGCGCCCCGTGTACGCCGAATTGGCCGGCCACTTCGGTGCAGCGGCAGCCGTCGCGGGCGCAGAGCGTGGTGTGCGGTATGGCCGCCTCGCGGCCGAGCAGGCGAGGGGCACCGGGGCCTACGACGAGGCTGTTTCACACTTCGAGGCCGTGTTGCGCCTGCTACCCGCCGTCGATGTCGAGACAACCGAGGTGCTCGTGGATCTCGGCCAGGTGCAGATGCGGATGGGGCAGGCGTTCAAGGCGCAGCACACGCACGAGCGGGCGTTCGATGCAGCTCGACACAACGGTTGGGCCGAGCTCGCGGCGCGCGCCGCCCTGGGGTACGAGGAGGCGGTGCACCAACCGGGCGCCCCGGGCGGGCCGGCTGTGCGAATGGTGTCGGAGGCGATCGGGCTGATCGGCGACGAGCACGTGCCGTTGCGCATCCACCTGCAGGCGTCGTTGAGCCGCAGCCTCTACTTGTCGGGCGAAAGTGAGGGTGCGGTCGCGGCAGGCGAGCAGGCATTGGCGATGGCCCGGGCCGTCGGCGATCTCGAGGGGCTGGCGGCCGTGCTGCAAGCCGTGACCATCGTGACCACCGATCCCAATCGGCTGCTCCAGGCAAGCACCGAACTCCAAGAGGTGGCCTCACGACTCGGCGACGGCTGGAGTGCTGCGTACGCAACGGGCAACATGATGCGCGCCCTGATCGAGCTCGGTCGGCTCGGCGAAGCGACCGAGGTCTTGAAGCAGCACCGGGTGCTGTCGGATCGCGGTCGATACCTGATGTTCCAGTTCATGGGCCACGTGTACGACGCGCTGCTCTCGCTGGCCGCCGGACGGTTCGACGAGGCCGAGCTCGCCGCCGAACAGGCTCACGCTCTCGGTGATTCGAGCGACACCCTCTTCGACGTCGGTGTGTACGGGCTGCAGATGTTCGCGATCCGCCGCGAGCAAGGCCGGCTCGCCGAAGTGCTGCCACTCATGCGTGCGCTGTCGGCGCGGGGCGACGATCATCCCGTGTGGCGGCCAGGGTTGACGGCGCTCTACGCCGAGCTCGGCATGTTCGATGAGTCCCGTCGCGAGCTCGAAGTGTTGAGTCCCGATGCGTTCGCCGCCGTGCCCCGCGACTCGGTGTGGCCGGCGTGCCTCACGTTCCTCGCCGAAGCGTGCATCGCCTGCCGAGCGGCTGAGCACGCCGCGACGTTGTTGCACGAGCTCGACCGGTACGCCGGCCGGAACTTGATGGTTGCGATGACCATCTGCTTCGGCCCGGCCGATCGGCTGCGTGGCGGGCTCGCCCACCTCCTCGGCCGCGACGATGAGGCCGAGCAGCACTTCCGCGCAGCGATGGTGCTGGCCGATCGCAGTGCGTCGCCCGTGTGGCGTGCGCACGTTCAGCACGATTGGTCGGTGCTCGCCGCAGCCACCGGCGACATGGCGCTGGCCAGTTCCCTCGCTCGCCAGGCCCAGGACGCGGCGATGACGCTCGGGATGTCGACGCTGGTCGCGCGTTCGGCGTCATTGCTCGAGCACGCCGTTCCCTCGTCGGCGGTCTCACCGACCGCCGACGGGATGTCGGAGCGCGAACTCGACGTGCTGCGCCTGATCGCCGATGGTTGCTCGAACCGGGAGATCGGTGAGCGGCTGTTCATCAGCCAGCACACCGCGGCCAACCACGTCCGCTCGATCCTGCAGAAGACCGGCTGTGCTAATCGCGCCGAGGCCGCTGCCTACGCCGTGCGCCGCAAGCTCACCCAGCAACCAACCCAGCGCTGACTCCCACCGTCGTCGCCCGCCGCGCGCTGTCACCGGGCGCGGTGTGAGTACCGGGCGTACCGGAGTCGCGCCCGACCGTCGTTGAGGGGATCGGAGGGCGACTACGGTCGCCGTCGATGCCAGAGCGGATCGACGTCGACGTGTGCGTGGTCGGTGCCGGATATGCGGGGCTGACGGCCGCCCGGCGGTTGAGCCAGAGCGGGAAGTCGGTCGTGGTGCTCGAGGCCCGCAACCGGATCGGTGGTCGGATCTGGACTCAACGACTGGCGGACGGCGCACGGGTCGATCGCGGCGGCGCGTGGTTGGGGCCCGGCCACGATGCGGTCCTGTCGTTGGCGAGCGAGCTCGGCGTCTCCACCTACAAGACGTGGGTCGCCGGCGCTCACCTGCTGATGGACAACGGCCGAGCGCGCCGCTACACGGGACTGATCCCCAAGATCAGCCCGCTGGCAATCCTCAGCATCGCGCTGGCGCAGGCCAAGGTCGATCGGATGGCGAAGCACGTCCCGGTTGACACGCCATGGACGGCCAAGCGGGCCAAGGAGTGGGACGATCGTTCGGTGGCGTGGTGGCTCGAACGGTCCGGCATCCGCACGACCATCGCCCGCGACCTGTTCGAGATGGCGGTTCGAGGGCTGCTCACCGGAGACCTGAACGACGTGTCGCTGCTGCACCTGCTGTTGCTCGTTCGGGGGCACGGAAGCATCAACGCGTTGTTCTCGATCGAGGGTGGAAGCCAGGAGAACATGGTCGAGGGCGGCGCGGGGTCGATTGCCCAACGCGTCGCCGATGAGCTCGGCGACGCGGTTCGCCTCAGCGCGGCGGTCCGGTCGATCGCCCAACACGATGATCACGTTCGGATCGTTGCCGACGGCGTCGCGGTGGCGGCAAAGCACACCGTCGTCGCCGTGCCGCCAGCGCTCACGCTGGAGATCGGGTTCGATCCGGTACTGCCCGACGATCGGGTCGCGCTGTACCGCAACTCCATCGCCGGCCCGGAATCGAAGACCCTGCTGGTCTACGACAAGCCGTTCTGGCGCGGGGACGGTTTCAGCGGCCAGACCGCCGAACCGAACTCGGTGTCGGAGGTGACGCTCGACGCGGGCCCGGCTTCGGGCGGCCCGGGTGTGCTGGCGTCGTTCACGTTCGGTCGTGTCGCCGAGCGGGTCGATGCGCTTGACGAACGCGAACGGCGCCAGGCGCTGCTCGCCGCGTTGGCGGCGCGATTCGGTCGTCGCGCAGCGAGCCCATCCGAGGTGCTCGAGACGCCGTGGTGGAAGGAGGAGTGGACGCGTGGCTGCTCGATGGCGCACCTTCCCCCCGGGATCCTGACGCGGTATGGACACTTGATCCGAGAACCCTTCGGCCGCGTGCACTGGGCCGGCACGGAGACCGCCACGGTCTCGCACGGGGCGATCGACGGAGCCGTGCGTTCCGGTGAACGCGTCGCCGCCGAGATCCTCGACCGAGACTGAGCTCGACGCCACTCGACCCTTGTCGCTCCCAGGTCGCTGAGCGACCTCCCAGCGACAAAGGTCGTCACGTGATCGCGGTGATGTCGTTGATCAGCGCGATGAGGCCGGCGACGGCGATCAACAGCCACAGCGACCGGATCACCAGCGCATGCGCTGGGAGGCCGCGCACTATCCGAAGGACGCCTGCGGCGCGCAACACCTCGCCGAACGCAGTCACGACGACGGCGACCATCACGATCAGCAGGGTCGCCGGGAAGCACGCCACCGACACGATCACCAGTGCCCATCGACGTCGACCTCGCGCGGTCCATGTGTCGGGGCGGCGGACCGCATCGACTGCTGCTGCAATCGCGATGCCGAACAGGCCGGGGAGGGCGACGAAGAGCCCGATCGCCAACCACGTCGGTTGGAGGACGTGGAAGTCGATGCCCTTGTCGTGCACCAACATCGAGCCGGCGACGACAGCCGAAGCAAGCCCGGTGGTGAGCCGACGGAACCACACGGGGCCGATCAGCCAGGGTGCGACGAGCATGTAGACGCCGGCCCCGATGATGCCAACGGCGGCGCCGATTTGCAGCAGGTTGTAGGTCCCACCGATGGTGACCTTGCCGATGACGAAGTCGTCATCGCTGCGCACCCCGTGCACGCGGTCGGGCGACGTGATGCGCAGGACGAACATCGCGATCCGGCTGCCCAGCCCGACGACGAGCGCACCGGTGGGTATCCCCGCAACGATCAACACTCGGATGTTCTCGATCATGTGGTCGAGTTGCTTGCGGCCGGTGTTCGATTCGAGCGCGATCATCGTGCCTACAGACGAAGTGCGACGAGGGATGGGTGACACGGTTCGAGATCGTGTCACCCGCATCGTCGGCTCGTTCGTCTGTGAGATCGTGACGACCTCCGCTGACTTCGTGACAAGCTTCCGCGCGCTGTGAACGTCGTTGCGCTCTTTCCCTCACCACGCATGCCCGGGTTGTCGTGGGCCGCTGTCGCGGCGCGCCTGCAGGGCGAGGCGATCACTGTCGAGGTCGAGGATCTCGTCCTGCGCCTGTTTCGCACGGAGGGTCGCTCGCTCGTGCGTCTGGCTCGCTTGTTCGTCGACGATCGAGACGCTGCCGAAGACATCGTGCAGGAGGCGTTCCTGCGGCTCGCCAAGCACGCGGGCAAGATCGATGCGATCGACCGCGCCCCTGCCTACCTTCGATCCATCGTGTTGAACCTGGCTCGCGATCACAATCGACGCGGGTTGGTCTCGCTGCGTCACCACGCCACCAGCGGTCGAGAGATCGACGTCGAGGTCGAGGACGCGATCGGCGACCAACTGGTCCGCACGGAAGAACATCGGCGAGTGATCGACGCCGTCCGCCAACTGCCCGCTCGCCAGCGCGACTGCATCACGTTGCGTTACTTCGAGGAGCTATCGATCGAGCGCATCGCGTCGACGCTCGGGCTCTCGGTCAACTCTGTCAAGACGCATCTCCGGCGGGCGATGGTGACCCTCGATCGACGGCTGGGCGGGTCATGAGCGATCTCGGGCTCGAGCAACGACTGATCGAAGCCTTCACCGACGCCCGCACGACCGTGGAAGAGAACGCCGATCTGTTCACCCGCGTGACGCAGTCGCTGGAGGAGTCGATCGCTCGCCGGCGATGGCGTTGGAGGATGACCGGGTGGCTGGCGTTGTTCATCCTTGCCAACACCGTGCTCGCGCTGGCGCTCTCCAATTTCGAAAACAGGAGGTTCAACATGCAGTGGTGGGTCATCGAACTGATCACCAACATCGTGCTCGTCGCGCTCGCCGTCGGGCTCGGGCCGTTCATCAAGCGGTTCGGGCGCTCGTACGCGGCCGACGTGTTCCGTGCCAACCCGCGCACAGGCAAGAGCTACCTCGTGCTGACCGACGTCGCGTACTACCTCATCTTCACGTCGTTCGTGCTCTTCACCGTGACGTTCGTCGAGCACAAGGACTGGCACGACTCGACCGGCACGCAGTTGAAGGCCGAGGTTGCGCGGGTCGGTGGCATCTTGTTGATCATGGGCGTCCTGCACGCCGCGAACGTGGTCGCGCTGCCGATCATCGGTCGTCTGCTGTCGAGCAACAAGCGTCTCGACGAGGGCAAGAGCGACCACTCGCCAGGCACCGTCCCAACGATCGGTGCGGGCACGTGGTTGTTGCGCATCGAGCCCTCCCCGAGATCCGAAGGTCACGACGCGGACTCGTCGCCGAGCCCTGAGTAGGGTCGCCCGGTGAGAAACTTCGCGGGGAAGACGGCGTTCGTGACCGGTGGAGCGAGCGGTATCGGGCTGGGTATCAGCAGGGCGCTGCTTTCGGAAGGGATGAACGTCGTGATCGGCGACGTCAACGAGTCGCACCTGGACGATGCGCAGGCCGAGTTGGGTGACGCCCCTGTCGCCTTCGTTCGAGTCGACGTGACCGATCGCGATTCGGTCGCCAACGCGGCCGTCGAGGCGGTCGCCGAGTTCGGCCGGATCCACGTGCTGTGCAACAACGCCGGCATCGCCGGGGGTGGAGCGGTGGCCGACCCCGGATTTGCTGATTGGGATCATGCCATGTCGGTGAACCTCGGGGGAGCGGTCAACGTCGTCAAGACGTTCGTACCGTTGATTCGCGGCCACGGCGGTGGTGGCCACATCGTCAACACCTCATCGATCGCCGGCATCACCGCGCTTCCATACGAAGGTGGCGCGTACACGACCGCGAAGTTCGCCGTGCGCGGCCTCAGCGAATCACTGCGGCTCAGCCTGGCTCCCGAAGGGATCGGCGTCTCGGTGCTGTGCCCTGGTCTGACGCGAACGCGCATCCTCGCCGCGCCGGATCGCGAAGACCCCGACGCCAAGCCGATGGCCAGCGAGGGCGACCCCGATGCATTGTTCAACTCGATGGACGGTGCGATGGACCCGATCGAGGTCGGCCGCGCGGTCGTGCGCGGCATTCGCGAGAACCTGCCCTACATCCTCTCGCATGGCGAGTTCCGCGACGAGATCCAGTCGCTGTTCAACGAGATCATCGACGCGTTCCCGACGGATCAGGCGGTGCCCGAAGCGCGAGCCGCGTTCGAACGCGGTCGACGCGAGTTGTGCGACGGCCTACGGGACCTGCCGGTCATCGACTGACCGGCTGACGACCTGCAACGCTGCCGCGAGATCGGCGGACGCACCGGGTCGCAGGGTCGTGTGCACCAACTCGGCGCCCGCGAACCGCTGCGCCTCGTGGTACAACGCCGGCAGGTTGACCTGCGTTGCCAAGGCCACCACCGTCGACGTGTGCGGTCGGACCGCGTCCTTGAACCACTCGACCCACTCATCGGGGATTCCGATGTCGACCACCTTGGCCGTGATCGCCCCGGCGCCGGCGCCGATCCCCAGTCCGGCGATCCAGCCGAGTGGGCCGGCGATCAGCAGGCCCAGCAGGCCCGTCCACAGCGCGCCCTTCACGGCCGTGCCGCTGGCCTGCAGATCGGTCGTCTCGCGCACGCGAACCTTGCCCTCATCGTCCTTGTAGACGATGACCGCATCGCCGAGCACGAGATCGCCGCGCGACGCCATGCCGCGCAACGCCAACAGGTACTCCTCGGCGCGATAGACGTCGTCGAACGACACACCGAACAGTGCTTCTGGTTCGCCTGAAAAGGGCTTGTCGATCGTCGAAGCATACAACGGGGCCGCGTCGAGGGGATCGACGTCGGCGACGTTCGGTGGAGGCAGATTGGTCACGTGGTGGTGTATTCCCGTCGGCGCTGCCTGCCAAACCTGCAGCGCCACCACGGCGATCGGTTCCTGTGATGATGTGCCCATGACCGATGGGAGCAACGATCTACTGCTCGGCCATGTCGGCAGTTCAGCCCGCGCTCGCACGCCGAGGCGGGCCGCGTCGAACAGGTCGTCGCGCTCGTGGCTCACGGCGACCCGTGGTCGCGATTGTCGCCTGTCCACGTGACGGCATCGGCGCTCATCGTGCATCCACCGATCGGGAGGGTGCTGCTGCGCTGGCACGCGCGTCAGCAGGCGTGGCTGCAGATCGGTGGGCACGCCGATCCTGGCGAACACGACCCGTTGGCGGTCGCGCTGCGCGAGGGCGCCGAGGAGACTGGCCTCGACGATCTGATCCCATGGCCGACCGCCGAGTTGCAACACGTGGCCATCGTTCCCGTTCCGGCGAACGATCGCGAGCCCGCCCACGAGCATGCCGACCTTCTTCCTCCCCACGGAACGCCCTGAGTTGGCCCGACCGGAGCACGCGACGGCGATGCTGGAGTGGCTTTCGGTCGACGAGGCCCTGGCATTGACCAGCGAGGACAACGTGAAAGAGACAATCATCCGGGCAGCGATCCTGCAGTAGTCGGAACTTTCTCCAATCCGATCGGCGCAACGCTCCGAACGGATCGCAATGAAGAACCGATACCTACTCATTGCCGCGATCCTGCTTCCTGTCGCCGGTGCCTGCTCCAGCGACGGCAAGGGCTCGGCATCGACTCCTCCGGCCTCGACGCCCGCCGTCACTGTGCCGACTGCCTCGACGACAGCACCCACATCGTCGGGCGCGCCGAGCGCTGACACGACGGTGGCCCCCACCGGGTCGGCGTCAGCCGGTGCGGGAGCCGTGGGGATCGCCGACTTCACGTTCACCCCCGCCACCGTCAACATCCCCGTCGGTGGCTCTGTCGTGTGGACCAACAACGACAACCAGGCCCATACGGCCACCTCCGCCGGCAACTTCGATGCGGGCGCGATCCAGCCCGGTACCTCGGCCACTGTCGCGTTCGACACGGCCGGCAGCTTCACCTACATCTGCTCGTTCCACCCGTTCATGACCGGCACCGTCGTCGTCGGCTGATTCTCGAACCCCCTGAAACCCAAGGAGAACCCCCATGCACATCACCACCCGTCACTTTCGAGCACTTGCTGCCGAGGTCGACGATCTTCATCGACACAGCATGAAGACGTTCGCCGAGGAGACCGCGGAGACGCACCGCAGCTTGTACCGCGCTCGCCGATCAGCCGCCGGGCTCGACGATCAGACGATCGCCGGGTACGCCCAGAGCGTCGAACTGGCCGCCGTCGCTGCGTACACGGCTGCGGCTCCGGTGCTGAGCGCCGGCACGTTGCCTGTGGCGCAGTTGTTCATGAAGCACCACCAGCAACATGCCGATGCCTTTGGCGCGGTCGCCGGGTCGAAGGCAGTGACCGTGGCCAACAAGACGCTGATCGCCGCTGTCACCCCTGCACTGCAGAAGATCACCGACGAGATGGGCGCGCTCGAGTTCGCCTTCATGCTCGAAGGCCAGGCGGCATACACCTATGCCGCTGCGCTGACCCTGTTGCAAGACCCGGCCTACGCCGCGGCGACGGCCACGATCCTGCCGATCGAAGCGCAGCACCAAGTCGTGCTCGGCCTCGCCCTCGGCAAGGACGTCACCGCGGTGTTCCCGACCGGCGCCTTCGAGTCTGCCTCGCTCGGCGACGGCACCGACCCGCTCAAGGGCCTCGACCCAGCCGTCTTCGCGGCCTGACCTCATCGCTTCCCACGAAAGGACGACCCCATGACCAACCATGACCTCAACAACGACGAGATCCGTCGCCAACTCCGCGTCGTCGACCGGATGAACACCTCCGTAGTGCCGCGGTGGCGCGATGCATTGTCCCGGCTGATCGGTGACGACGAGCTCAGCTCCAACGACAAGGCAACGATCCTCGGCGTCCCGTCGCCGAACCGTCGTGACCTCTTCAAGCTCGGCGGCGCCTCGATCCTCGGCGTCGCACTGCTGGCCGCTTGTGGCAGCGACAGTTCGGATTCATCGTCGGCGACGACACCGGGTTCCACCTCGGGCCCGACGACGCTGCCGCCGACCACCACCGGTGGAACCCAACCGACCGATACGACGAGCCCCTCGACGACCGCTGCGAACTCCGGCGACATGGACCTCGTCCTCGCTCGCACGGCCGCATCGTTGGAGAAGCTCGCAGTCGACACCTATGGAGCGGCAGGTGGCCTGATCACGACCCCCGCAGTGCTCGCCGCTGCGACCATGTTCGCCGGGCATCACCAGATGCACCTCGACGCGCTGAACGCGGTGATCACCGGGGCGGGCGGCAAGGCCATCACCGAGATGAACCAGGCCGTGTACGGCGCACTCGTCAAGCCGGCGATCGACGCAGCCAAGACCGAGGCCGACGCCGTCATGCTGGCGTTGGCCTTGGAGGAAGCGGCCGCTCAGACGTACGTGTTCGCCGGTGGAGCACTGTCGACCCCGGGCCTGCGCTCGACGATCATGACCATCGGCGGTGTCGAGGCGCGCCACGCCGCGGTGTTGCGGATGGCTGCGCTCGCCCAGTCGCCACTCGAGGTGTTCCCGAGCCAGCGGGGCTTCTTCCCCGGCGACAACCCCCTCGCTGGGATCGACGGAGCCCTGATCACCGCCTGATTTCGGCGGAGGTGCTCCATCGGCGGCGTGTGACGGCCGGGCTCCCCACGGGCCCGGCCGTCGCCCGTTGGATGACCGTCGATCTCGTGAAGTGCCGATCTCGATGAGGAATTGAGATTGCAATGATCCAGCCGAGTTGGCCGAGGATCGTGCAGTGACGAAGCGCGGGTGGATGTTGGTCTCGGCGATGGCGATGATCTGGGCGTCATCGCCGTGTCGCCGAGCATCGCTACCCTGATCTATGCACCAATCGCGGCCACATCACTCCCCGCGAACGCACCGCGCGCCACCGTGCTGCTCGCCGTGTTGGGGCTCGCCGTCATCTGCACGGGGCTGGCGTTCGTGGTGTTCTTCCGATTGATCGACGACGTCGGCCCGGCACGAGCCGGCCTGATCACATTCGCCAATCCGGTGGTGGCGGTGGCGCTCGGCGCCGTCTTCCTCGATGAACTGATCACCGTGGCCACCGTGATCGGATTTGCGCTGGTCATCGCCGGTTGCTGGCTGGCGACCAGACCGCCGCCGGTCGGCAGCGAGGTTCCACGTGACTTGGATGGGAGCGACATCGTGCCGAGTCGGTCGGGAGATCTGTCGCTGGGCTCGGAGGTGTGATCTCGGTAGGTGGGATCGCGCCAGAAATGGACCATTGACCCCTGCGCCCGCGTCCGTCGACGACCACACTGAATTGCGATGAGCCATCATCCAATGCTTCGTCTCGACATCGGGGGGCGCACGCCAC